>JAYEFK010000134.1:0-6495 GCA_034658575.1 Methanobacteriota archaeon | reverse complement strand
AAGAAACACATCAAAACAATGCTCTGTTTGCGGCTGCATCCAGTCGATGCCACTTTCACAGAGGACATACCGATGTCCTGATTGTGGGGCTGTCATGGATCGAGATCATAACGCCGCAATCAACATCAAAAACCGATATGTACTCGCGGACTGCGGGGAATTAACGCCTGTGGAGATGGTTGCATGAGCAGCCGCAAGGAAGCAGGAAGCCCCGTTACTTGTAGCGGGGAGGAAGTCACAAATACATTATCCAATAAATAGATATGGATTAGCAGGAGGCGAAATGAGCGAATATAAAAGTCAGGTATTAAAGGATATGGTCAAGGAATCATTGGAATATCTGTCAGAGGAGAAGATCGCCGAAGTCTTTGATTTTATAGGTTATCTTTTGGCGAAAGAGAAGAGAGAAAAACGAGGCGAAGAAATGGAATTGGACCCCAAAAAAGATCCCATTCTGAAATACACCGATGGTATATCGGTTGAACCCTTTGCCCACAGGATAGACGAAATGCTCTATGGGGAGCAGGATTGAAACTCTTCATCGATACGTGGGGCTGGATTTTACTGAGAAATAAGCGTGAGCCCATGCATACAGAGCTCAGCAAGTTTTACTTTTCCTGGAGAGATCAGAAAGGTGTAAGCTACACGACGGATTATATCCTGGATGAGACTTTTACCCTTCTTTTTAGACGATTATCGTTCAAAGAAGCTAAGGGATCGCTTGATGTAATAGACCTCGCTATCAAAGAAGGCTACCTCCGTTTAGAGCGTATCACCGCAGAGCGATTCGAGAAAGCAAAAAGATTAAGAATGAAATTCCAGGATAAACCACGAATATCCTTTACCGATTTAACCTCAATGGTAGTCATGACAGAGATGGGGATCACCAGTATTCTTACACAGGATGGGCATTTCACCCATGTGGGAATGGACTTTCAAAAAATCCCATGAGCGATGAGAAACTTTGTGATGGCTAAATTAATCCCACACCACCGATCAGCATGAGCCGCTTGTCCACATTCTCGGGCATTAGTCCCTTCAATCATATTCTTATGAATCTCTGCCGACCTGTGGATCCCGCCACGTATGACGCACACGGCATGATATGGGTGTTGCACAGAAAGCATTGCCTTTGTAGGTGCATCCACAACCGGGGTGCCGATCAACTGTGATGCCACCCCCCCCCAACTCGCACCGCAGGGCGAGCCTCTGATGACCCGGACCGCGGATATGGCACCGTGCTGAACAGATAACCCGCAGTCACAGACTCCACCGATCATCGAGCGGGAACATCTCATTGATCCAGATCAGGGTCTTTTTGTCGTGGATGATCCGGTATATCCTCGAGAGCACCGTGCAGTCCTTGCCAAATGCGCTGCTCTTCAGATTCAGAACCCCGATCTCCACAATCTCCCTCCTCGACTCGATGTTATGCTTCTTCATGATGCGCCCGATAGGGATGTCCGCACGCATCAAATCCTCTTCCATACCCTCCGGCATCTGCCTGATCGGGGCTAACGATCGCGCATAGACGTACGCCACACCCCCTGCACGCAAAAGGACGTTGCGCTCATTGACCTGCTCGCCCACAGGTATATCGAGCAGTCTGGCGATCTCATCATCTGCTCTGGTGATGTGCTGCTGCTCTGTCTCGACGCTGACCTGCTTCTTCGTCATCAGTTCGAGCAGGTGGGTGACCGAGCCGTCGGTGCCTGCGCAGATGCGAAGGCAGGTCGGAAGATCGAGTTTGTATAAGCGGTCGGTGACGTCCATTATCTCCTCACGTTGTTTCCCCGGTCCCCTCCACAAAGATCGTCTGCGATGGGTACGCGATCTCAACACCCAGTTCCTCAAGGAGCTGCATGATCTGGAGGTTGAACCGCTCACGAACCGCAAGAAACTCAGCCCACACGGTTGTCTTTGTGAAGCAGTAGATGAAGATATCGAGCGAATACGCGCCGAACTCGGTGAAATTAACCATGTAGAAGTTATGATCGAAATCGGAATCCTTTTTTATGATCTCTTTGATCCCCTCGACCGCCTCTTCCATCTGTTTCCGGCTCGTTTTATAAGAGACCCCGAGATTGAATGTTATCCTCCGTTTATTCATCCGGGTGAAGTTCACGATCTCGGATTTGATGAACCTGCTATTCGGGACGGTCACGAGTGCCTGATCGAACCTGCGTATCCGCGTGGACCGCAAGCCCACATCCTCAACAGTCCCCTCCACGCCATTGACCCGTATCCAGTCGCCGATATGGAACGATCGATCCGAGAAGACCGTGACCGATCCGAAGATGTTGCTCACGGTGTCCTGCGCTGCCAGGGCAAGCGCAAGCCCGCCGATGCCGAGACCTGCCAGAAGCGATGTGACATTCCAGCCGAGATTCTGCATCAGGAAGAGGACTGTAAGCGTCACCACAACGACTTTGAGAGTCTTTATAACAAGCGGCACCAGTTGCTCATCGAGTTTTGTCTCTGTCTTCCGTGTCAGATGATACAGGTAATGGGCAACGACATCGATCAGGTTGAGCAGGAGCAGGAGCGCAACGAATGCGAATGCGAGCGTGAAGAACGAATGAAGGATCCATGCGATATCGAAGATTCCAATCTGTTCGGGCAGATGTAGCGTTGCTACGGCAAGATAAATTCCGCAGACTATGATAAGGTACCCGAGAGGGGTTTTGAATGCGGCTATGAGCAGATCATCGATCTCGGTCATTGTCTTTTTGGCAAGCTCCACCAGTTTCTTCTCGAAGAGGTACAGTGTGAGTTTGCGCAAGGTAAGGGTGAAAAATATGATTAAGAAGAACGTTATCAGCTCGGTCGTTGAAATGCCGAGGGAATACTGATCGAACATGTTCTCGATGTCTTCAAGCATGGTATCCCGTCTGTTGTTGATCGTTTATGAATTTTTTGAACAGATAGGGTATCAATTCGTTGGGCGTTTGAACCAAACCTGTACTCGATTCCTCTCAAAGTAACAGATAATAGATACGAGACTCATATCAATGACAATGCTGAAACAACGCCAGCACCCAACAACTTTACAGCCCCGTTTTTTGCGTAAATTATAAATGCTATACCATCTGTATCTATCAATAGGTGCTAATAGTGTCCGCTACAACAATCGCTGTTTCTCTGGAGACGAAAGAGATATTACGCCATTTCGGGGCAGAAAAAGAGAGTTACGATCACGTAATCAGAAATCTCATCGAAGAAGCGGGCTGGAAAGAGTTGGATGCTCGATGGAATCGGATCCTTGCAGAAGATGAGTTCATCTCTCTGGATGAGTTATAATGTACATTGTAATCGTTTCTCGAACGTTCCGGAAGCAATTCCGTTCCTTGCAGAAGAAATTACAAGAGAGAATCAAAAACGCGCTGAGAGAACTGGAAATAAACCCGAACCAGCCAAGGCCAAAGGCGGATATAAAGCCTCTGAAGAAGACCATGCCACAGAAACACAGGATACGTGTGGGGGAATACCGCATAATTTACCTTATTGAAGGCAGCACCGTGCATGTAATCGAAGTTTTCAGGCGAGGCAGGGGATACTCGGAATAACGTTTGCGCCTATGCTGCATCACACCAATGCGAATTACCAGAGAGCCTTTCCTCACAGCTCCGTGAGTATGATCACGTTTCCTCTCCCCTTCTTCACCTTCTTGACCAATCCCCGATCCTCAAGGTCGGTTATCATCAGACTCGTCTTCGCTTCCGAACAATTGAGCCGCAGCCGCAGGTCTTTCTGCGTGACCCTACCGCCACGCTCCCTGATGATCGAGAGCACCTCTTGCAGATCAGAAGGGATCGCTGATTCTGCATCCCCCTGTTCTAACTCTTCCGACCCTCCCGGTTCTTCCGGTTCGCCTGACGCTTCCGGTTCTGGCTCCGCTGGTTCATATCCATAATCTTCCTTTCCGTCTTTTTCATCCTTTCCGGTGCCTTTTTTACCCCTCTTCCACAAAAACAGAGCAGATATGATTGCCAGAACCGAGAGGATGCCGGTTGCATAGAGCAGCACCCTAAAATCCTCTTCATCTTCAGGGAGTTCTTCATAATCGAAGAGATCCTCGCTGAAATTCATATCCTCGCACAGGTATGCTTCCCCAATCGGTGGAAACATCAGGAGATCGAGCACAAAATCCCCCTCCCCAACGATCGTGATCTCTTCTTCGGCACAATACTCGAGCAGATTGCCTCTGTAGTATTCGGCACGGATCGTGTACGATCCTTCCGGCAGATCGAATGTGTAACTGCCAGAAGACACCAGCAATCGCTGCGGCGGAGTTGAATTCACCTCAACGATCGTGTTCTCGAGTGCTTCGAACGTCGACCACTCATACGTGGTCCCGTGCACCACAGCAGCGGATGCCGATGGTACACAGACCACGAGTATCGCGATGAGTAGCAAACATCTTCGAAGCATCAGAACGTGGCAAGTTTCCCTTCTGCGACCAGTCTGGTGATGTCTGTGATGTTTGCAAGCGACGCATCGATGATGGTCTCGATCTCTTGATGCAGCGCATTTAAGTCAGCCCCCTCTGCGGGAACGATCTGTGCATCAGCAACAAGCGGCTGGTCGATTGGCTTACCGATCTCGGATAACATGCGGATGTAGATCTCATCGACCCCGTCCACGGTCTCGACCACCTCGGATGCGATCTTGTTGGTGAGCAGGTTGTATATCTTCCCGACATGGTTGACCGGGTTCTTGCCGCTCGTCGCCTCCATGCTCATCGGTCTGTACGGCGTTATCAAGCCGTTGCACCGGTTGCCGCGCCCGACAGACCCATCATCCCCCATCTCTGCCGAGGTTCCGGTCACGGTCAGGAAGAGCGATTCGTTTTTGAGGTCGTCTGCGGTATTGATCATGACCTCGATGTCGCGATCTGTGTATTTGCTTGCCATGTCTCCGATGCGATCGCGCAAATCATCTGTCACACTGATGTAATGATCCAGATCGTCAAGATGGCTCCCGACCATTGCGCAGGCAACAACGAGCGTGATCTTGTCCTTGTCGCGAAGTCCCATGATCTTGGTGTCCTCCCCGATCGCAGGAATCTTCTTCCTGAGATTCATCAGTTCGTGTTCTGCCTTGTATACGATCTGCTCGGTCTCTGACAGTGGCGCAAACCCTACGCCAAAGGACGTGTCGTTCGCACCTGGAATCGTTCGGTGGAAGACGTCTCTCAGGTCTGACGAGCCCTCCCCGAGTTTGCAGTCAAGAATGATATCGCGCTCCACATTTAGATTCAGGATGTTCTCCCTGAGATAGCCCCGGGCTGCCTGTAGTGCAGTGGTATCGGTCGGGATGTGCACGCCATCGAACTCCTTCGTGGCTCTGCCGACCAGCAATATGTAAATCGGAGAAATAACCTCTCCGCCACCGAACGCGGGATATGATCTGCCGGCAACGATCTGCGTCTCATCGGTGTTGTGATGCAGCACTGCCCCGCAGCGGTCCATGTACTCGACGCAGAGCGCCTGACTGACCGCTTCGGAAAGTCCGTCCGCGATGCTGTCAGGATGCCCGATGCCTTTCCGTTCGACAAGTTCGATCTCCTGTTTGTCAATCGGAGTCTGTTTGAGCGGTTCCACCTTGATATTTCGTGTCATTGGAAGTACCTCTGTGATGAAGTGTATCTGTGCCGATGATATAATATATTGGTTGTCGATGGGGTTGCCGTGTCATTCGTGTGTCCTGATCCGAACGCCATATAACCTGACAGCCCCGCAGACACCGCGTAGACAGCAACACTTAAACATCAGGTGACCACCACATAGGATTGATGAAGGATCGAAGCAGCCACGACACCAGCAGCGAGACGAGCCGCGAGAAGGAGGCGTCTGCCCTATCAGCAATAACGCCCATTGATGATGGGATGATTGTCGGCATCGGCACGGGTTCGACCGCGGCGTATGCGATCACAGAACTCGGGCGGCTGGTTGCCAGCGGGCTTGATATCCTGTGCGTGCCGACATCGTACCAGTCAGAGATGCTCGCAGCGCAGCAGAAAATACCGATCACAACGCTTTCGGAGCACCCGGAGATCGACATCGTGCTCGATGGTGCGGATCAGATCGACCGGAATCTCATGGCGATCAAGGGAGGGGGTGCTGCACACGCCCGAGAGAAGGTAATCGCGCACGCTGCATCGAGAGTGGTGCTGATGGTTGATCACGAAAAAGTCGTCCCCGGACTCGATCACGCGGTTCCGGTCGAGGTTCTGCCGTACGCAAGAACGCTTGTGGACCGCGAGGTGCGGGCACTCGGCGGGGTGCCGGAGCTCCGGATGGCAGCCCGGAAGGATGGTCCCATGGTCACCGACAACGGAAACTTCGTAATCGACGCCGACTTTGGCGCGATCGATGATCCCGCGCGATTGAGCGGCGAGTTAAACGCACTCGTCGGCGCAATCGAGCACGGGATATTCCTAAATGTGGACGAGGTGCATATCGGCACCGCGGATGGGGTCAGGGTACTGAAGCG
>JAYEFK010000133.1:0-6616 GCA_034658575.1 Methanobacteriota archaeon | reverse complement strand
ATCTCTACTGTGTCGACGAAAAACCGCACACCATCTGTAAGATAGTCTCCTGCTCCTTCGAAGAACTCTTTCAGCACGTCCAGGTCACCGACTGTATGAAACTCAAAGGAGAGTTCCATGCTGTCAGACCGGATGGTAACCGAACCTTCACGATAACTGGCAGTGATCTCGAACGCCTCGATGGCTTCCCCCTGACTAAAACTATACTTAAGATCGACATGGATAGGTGGCAGATTGTCTATATCGCATCCAGCTCTATGGGGGTCA
Organism: Methanobacteriota archaeon; assembly: GCA_034658575.1. Classification (GTDB taxonomy): domain Archaea; phylum Halobacteriota; class Methanosarcinia; order Methanosarcinales; family Methanogasteraceae; genus Methanogaster_A. The sequence continues at coordinate 6,349 of JAYEFK010000133.1, read as the reverse complement.
TCCGGTGAGGTTAAAAAACGTTTCGTATAGCATAAATCACACTGAAACTCTTTTTCCGGTACGCATTGGGTGCAAAAGCTATCATAAGACACATAATTGCCAGATGAGAGACATACCCCCTCATACCTATCGTAATCCTCGCAGATGCGGCAGCACCCATAAATCATCCAGTCTTCAGACACAAGTATCTGGTCAACCGTCAGACGCCGGATGGTGCCATTGGCTTCGTTTACCACAATTTTCGATGTATCCTTTTTGCCATACTTCTCTGTGACGGTTCTCAGCCGGGGTATGATCTCCGGATTGTGCTGATTGTAGAGGCGGCTGCACAGATGCGCTAAATTCCATAAATCCTCTCCGTCATCGAATCGGTCGAGGAGTCCGACCATAAAATCAAACGACCGCGGGTCTCTGATCTCCGATAGTGCGCCAAGCGTGCAGATCACGTCAATAGGGTCTCCATTTTCATCGACTGCCGGTTCGTCCAGCCGATCAGTAATTCTCTCGATCAGCGGCTGAATCACTGGTGTGCCGATAATTTTCAGCGCCTCTGTCGCGTACTCGCACAGTTCGGAATCCGCGGAATCGAGCACATCGATCAACTGCCAGATAGCGGCTGGAGTTCCGATCCCCTGGAGCACCTCGACCGCGATTATGGATGCGTGTTCCCTTGTGTCCTGTAGATATTCCTTCAGAGGATCGACAGCCGAGTCACCGTATTTAATCAGACATCCTCCGATATCGTCGAGTCTCGCTGCCAGTTCCTCGTTCGATTCCGGATCGAAGTAGTCGTCGTCATGTTCAATCGACCAATCATCGATGTCATCGATCAGATCATCCAGCGCAGAGAGTGTTTCGTCCAGTGTTTCATGCATGAGTTACACCAGGGGACGTTACGGCTCACGCAGTACTATATCTTGTGGTTTCGCAGGACTGTGATACCGCATGGTGTTCGGAATCGAATGCTGGCAGACCCTGGAACAGATAACTTTTAATCTGTGCAAGCCCAAAGCATTGAACCGATGATGCGCCCATTCGTAGATGTCGTCCTGAAACTCGAAAAAACATCCCGCAGGCACCGGTATTACAGGGGTCTATTGAATCTGGTTCTCCTTTTCCTTCTCTTCTATATGCTGCTGCTCTATGTCAGCGCACCGGTCATCTTCGCACGGTACAGTTCTTATGATTTCACCCTGCTCGAATATCCTGTGCGCATGAAGATGGTGTGCACCGCCGCTGCGGCGCTCATCCCAGCGATCGTTATCGCATTCCTGCTCTGCATCCGCAGGAAACCAGCGAGTATCATCAGATCCATCGGCAATGCGTATCCTCTGCTCAGGGAGCGGCTGCCCACTGCTTATGACAACGCAGACTCATCAGGCATCGTTGTGGACGATCTGGCAGACGGAGTGTCTATCGACGCAGTATCTGTCAGAAGGTCTGCGATCGTCAGCAAAAAAGGGCTAATTTTCCGCGCGGCAGCATCTCTGGTGTTGGTGTCGCTTCTAATGTTTGTATCATCGCCAGACGCGCCCCGTTTCATAACACCTGAAGAGCTCGAGTCCATGATCACCCCGCAAACTGATGAGGAGCGGGAGGAAGCTGCGGATGAGGCGCATCAACAGCAACTGATGAGCGAACTTGGATCCGAGTCCGGTTCAGGTAGCGGCGATGCAGAGATATACGGCAAGCCGTCGGTTGCGGTGATCGAGGGCACAAACATCGAACTGGTGATGTTTTCGGATTCCGGAGTCGGGCACAGCTCCCGCAGGACAGAATCCGAGCCAATAAGTTTCATTTCAGGGACCGTGTACGCTGCAACACCCGTGTCGTCCGAGACCTACATCGACAGACTGCCTGAAGAGAACCGGGATCTCATCAAACAGTACTTCATGGAGATGGCTGAGGTCGGTTAGGGGAATCGGACGAGACACGAGATCAGAGAGGTGACAAGATGAGTTTTACCGGATAGTTCCGAATACTTGCGCTCCGAATCTATGAGCCGCAAACGCCGCACAAGATGATGGCACAATGGTAGCACAGACCGCGCCACATCAAGCAATCCGACAAGTAGGCATATACAGCGACTTTTCGACCGATGAAAACCCGGACGGTGTCACTCGCATATTGTATAGTATTACTCGAATCCTTAATGTATAATCATGTAGAAACAAAAAGTTTATATACCATGTGCTCAAGGTAATGTGCACCAAGAAATTTCAGACCTTATGCCCGCACATGTCTGCCCATGAGGCAGGGCGGCATGTAACAAATTTCGATATCGGGCTTGCACCACGGTGGTGCTTGGGATGGGTTTCCTGGACAAACACTATAGGAGGAACATAACGTGGCAGACAAAATAGACCTCTATGATGACAGGGGAAAACTGTTGAAGAGCGACGTCGACCTTCAGGCTATAAGCCCACTTAAGAATGCGGGGATTTTGAACATGGTTAATACCGTTAAGAGAACGGTAGCTGTGAACCTCGCTGGAATTGAGAAGGCATGCAAGAACGCAAGCTACGGTGGACAGAGTCGGAACCTACCGGGCTGCGAAGTTGACATCGACCCAACAGCAAAGGCAGACAAGATTGCTGCACGAGTTAAGGATCTGGTTCAGGTCGAAGCAGGCGACGACACTGAAGTTACGGTTCTTGGCGGCGGGAAATTCTTGAGAGTTGCAGCACCAACCAGGAGAATCGAGGCTGGCGCTGAATACGTTGCCGGAATGACATGCACGGCAGCAGCACTTGTTGAGGCACTGCGTGAGGAGTACGATCTTGGATTGTATGACACCCCGTATGTAAAGAACGCAGTCTGGGGAACATACCCACAGACGATGGACATGAAGGGCGGAAACGTGCTCTCAGTCCTGGGTATTCCACAGAACGATGAGGGTCTGGGATTCGCTCTTCGAAACATCATGGCAAACCACCTTGCGATGCTATCCCAGAGAAACGCGATGAACTGCGCTGCAATCTCAAGCATTCTTGAGCACTGCGGAGTCTTCGAGATGGGACAGGCAATGGGTCTCTTTGAACGGTATCAGCTACTTGCGATGGCATATCAGGGATTAAACGCAAACAACATTGTGTACGATACGGTCAAGGACCACGGCAAGACCGGAACCGTCGGTACCGTTGTTCAGGAGACTGTCGGACGCGCAATCGAGGACGGCGTTATTTCAGTTGACAAGACGATGCCATCCGGATACAAGGTCTACAAGGCAAACGATGTGGCTCTTTGGAACGCGTACTGCGCAGCAGGCACGATGGCAGCAACGATGGTGAACTGCGGTGCACTCCGTGGCGCACAGGCTGTATCATCAACACTTCTGTACTTCAACGACATGATCGAGAAGGAAACCTCGCTCCCGGGATGCGACTGGGGCAGAGTCGAGGGTACTGCGGTAGGATTCTCCTTCTTCAGCCACTCAATCTATGGCGGCGGCGGTCCTGGTGTGTTTAACGGTAACCACGTTGTTACGCGACACTCCACAGGAATGGCTATCCCATGCGTGGCAGCAGCGGTTGCACTTGACGCAGGAACGCAGATGTTCTCGCCAGAGTCAACATCCGCAATCGTGCTTGACACATTCAAGGATGTGCCAATCATGATGAACCCACTCAAGGAGGTCGCAGCAGCGGTGTAAAGAGGAATTGTTTCATGGTTACAACAACAGATTCTGATCCCGTACAATACGAGATATTTCCGCAGAGGATGCTTGATCCTGCTTCAGCGCAGGGGCTCTTGAATCGGCTTGAGCAGATCGAGGGCGTTACCCGCGTGCTGGTCCAGGGACCAAGACTTCCGCTCACGGTTCCTTACGGACCCGGAAAGGGCGCTCCGGTTGACCATACTGATAGAGAGGTCATCCGGGTGGGCGATCAGGTGATGGAACTACAGGTTAAAGTGGGCAGAATACGCCTCGAAGCAGAGAATGATGTGATGGAAGAAGTCAGAGCACTATGTGAAGAGCTGTTCCCGTTCCCTTATGAACTCAAGGAGGGACTGTTCCTTCGCAGGAAGGCGACGGTCACCGATTATGCAAAGTATGGTCCTGACGAAGGGGTTGAGGATAAACGCATATACGGGATGACTGATCCAAGTATGACGCCGACTTCAAAAATCTGTGAGTCATGCACTGACACGAGGGAATAATATGTTTGGCAGGGAGACACAGGTTATCGATTGCAGAGAGGGAATGGGTCTTGGAAGAGGAGGTGGGCTTGCCCAGCGCGGCACGCTCTCTGAAACCGGACGACCCGATGTAATCGCAATCGCAATGTCCCCGGGAAGGCGCCACATCACAAAACCTGTCTGTGAGATCACGCATGGACTCAGGAGAGAAGGAATCCAGGTCAGTGTGCTCGTACTCGAAGCAGGAGCTGGTATTCCTGAGGAAGGACCCAGCGATAAGATGGCGAAGGGCTACGGACCAAAGTTCGGTCTGACCCAGAAAGAGATCGAGCAGATAGCGCTTCATCGCGTAGCACTGATCCACCTCGGAAATATCGATTCGCATGTGATCTACAAGACAAAGCACATACTGAAATATGTAGACGTACCTGCGATCATCGCCTGCCAGAATCCGGTCGACTTTGAGGATTTTGCAAAGGCAGGGATCAAGACACGACTGGTCATGCCCATGGATAAAGATATCGATACACAGGGCACGGTCATGGAGATTGTAACCGGAATTACGAGAGGGGTCACCTGCCAGCGCGGCAGTTTGAACGAACTCGTAAAAGCAATTATGAAAACAATACCACAACATACATAAAGGAGAAATAATTATGGCATACACACCACAATACTATCCAGGAGCTTCACACGTTGCAGTAAACAGAAGAAAGCACATGAGTGGAGACGTTGAGAAACTGAGAACCGTATCAGACGATGATATGGTAGCGGCACTCGGACACAGGGCACCAGGCGCAGACTACCCAAGCATCCACCCACCACTTAAAGAGATGGGTGAGCCGGATTGCCCAATCAGACAGATGGTTGAGCCAACACCAGGCGCAGCAGCAGGAGATCGTATCAGATACTCGCAGTTTACCGACTCGATGTACTCCGCACCATCAATCCCATACTTCAGGAGCTACTACGCAGCGATCAACTTCCGTGGCGTAGACCCGGGAACACTGTCAGGCAGACAAATCGTGGAGGCACGAGAGCGTGATATGGAGGAACAGTGCAAGGCAACACTCGAGTCAGAGATGACATGCCCGGCTCTCGCAGGACTTAGGGGCTGCACAGTGCACGGACACTCACTCAGACTGGCGGAAGACGGACTGATGTTCGATATGCTTCAGAGGACTCACTTCGAGGGTGACAACGTCATCGAGGACAAGGACCAGGTTGGTGTACCAATCGACAGGAAGGTCAACCTCGGAAAGGCGATGAGTGAGGCAGAGGCAAAGAAGAGAACCACCATCTACCGAACCGATGGTGTCAAGTACAGGGATGAGCCAGAGGTTCTTGACCATGTACACCTCGTGCACCACAGAAGAACAATGTACGGATACCGACCTGAGACCGCGGCTGAGACCGCGCCGGGTGTTGGAGCTGTTACATACAAGACGGTGTAAGGGAGGTAGATACAAATGGCATACAAATACCCATCAGAGAAGATATTCGTAGAGGCGCTGAAGGCAAAGTTCGCCGGACTTGACCTCGCTAAACAGAAGGTAGAGTACACGCGTGCCGGATACATCCAGAACGCACGAAAGAGAGAATTCCAGGCAGCAGGTGAGCGTGTTGCAGAGCAGCGCGGCATACAGCAGTACGATGCGAACTTGCATTGCGGCGGTATGACGCTCGGACAGAGACAGCTCGTACCATACAAGCTCTCGACCACACCGGACATAGCAGAGGGCGATGACCTGCACTACGTCAACAACCCTGCGATGCAGCAGATGTGGGATGACATGAAGCGAACGATCATCGTGGGAATGGACCTTGCGCACGAGACCCTTGAGAAGCGTCTCGGAAAGGAGGTTACACCTGAGTCGATCACCGGCTACATGGAAGCCGTGAACCACGCCATGCCTGGCGCAGCATTAGTTCAGGAGCACATGGTTGAGACTCACCCGGGACTTGTCGATGACTGCTATGTGAAGATGTTCACCGGCGACGACGAACTCGCAGACGAGATCGACTCGCAGTATGTGATCAACATAAACGACCTCTTCGACAAGGAAGGACAGGCAGACGAGCTCAAGGCTGCAATCGGCAAGACCACATGGCAGGCAGTACACATTCCAACAATTGTTGTGCGCTCCTGCGATGGTGGTAACACATCCAGATGGAGTGCAATGCAGATCGGTATGTCGTTCATTGCGGC
>JAYEFK010000132.1:0-6619 GCA_034658575.1 Methanobacteriota archaeon | reverse complement strand
CCCATGATGGAGCTACTATACTTAAACGAAGGCGACGTCACCGAACTGCTCGACATGCCGGGAGCGCTCAGCGTTGTTGAGGAAGCATTCCTGGAGCACGGCATGGGCAGGGTGCAGATGCCTCCGAAGTCGTACCTGTACTTCCCATCAGGCGACCTCCGCACCATGCCCGCGTACCTTGAGACGGCAGGGATCACAGGTGTCAAGATCGTCAATGCGCACCCCAAAAACCCTGAGGCTGGACTGCCAACGGTGATGGCAGTCGTCGTGTTAAACTCGATAGAGACCGGGGCGCCGCTTGCCGTGATGGACGGCACGTACCTGACAGATATGCGAACCGGTGCTGCGGGGGGCGTGGCTGCTGACCGCCTCGCACGAACCGACGCCACTGTGGTTGGCATGGCAGGCGCAGGACGGCAGGCGCAAACCCAGTTGCGTGCGATCTGTGAGGTCAGGAGTATCGAGTCGGTCAAGATCGCCGACCGCTCGGATGCGTCCTGCAGGCAGTTCATAGATGCCACGAAGGATCTCGGCTGCGAGATCACGGTGATGAATGGCATCCGGCAGGTCTGCGACTGTGATATACTGGTCACGACAACACCGGTCAGGGAGCCGATCGTGGCGGATAACTGGATACCGGACGGAACGCACATCAATGCCATCGGTGCAGATGCAGCAGGCAAGGAGGAACTCGACCCAAATATCCTCAAGCGATCCCGAATCGTGATCGACGATCCCGCGCAGGCATTCCACTCCGGCGAGGTGAATGTCCCGCTAAAACTGGGCATCGTATCCGAGGGGGACATCTACGGTACGATTGGGGAGATCGTCGCAGGGATAAAGCCGGGAAGAACCGATGATGACGAGATCACGGTCTTTGACTCGACAGGACTTGCCATACAGGACATTTCGACAGCGAACCACGTCTACCGGCAGGCGGTCCGGAAAGGGATCGGAACACACTTAAAACTATTCTAAAGATGAACGCAGACATCTACGAGATATTCAACTCGGTTCAGGGCGAGGGAACCAGCGCGGGCGTGAGACAGGTCTTTGTCAGGTTCTGCGGCTGCCAGTTGCAGTGCGAATACTGCGATACCGGAGCGGCGAGGGTTCCGGCAAAGAGGTGCAGGGTTTTCGACAGGTATATCGATAATCCGCTCGGTGTGGACGCTGTGATCGATGCTATCGATGATCTGTGGACCCCCGCTACCCGAAGCATCAGTCTGACCGGGGGAGAGCCGCTGTTGCACTGCGATTTTATAGGGGAACTTGCGAGGGGCGTTTCACGACCGACATATCTGGAGACGAACGCCGGTCTTCCGGATTCTGCCAGAAAGATAGCAGATCATATCGATGTCGCTGCATGTGATATCAAACTCCCGGAACACAGGGCAACCGCGGATTATGATCGGCTTCTGGATGCTGAACTTGCGACGATTGAGATATTCCATGCATCGGGTGTCGAAACCTTTGTCAAAATCATCGTTCTTCCGGAAACTACGGAAAAAAGCATCAGTGGTGCGGTTTTTGGAATCAAAGCCATCGATGATTCGATTCCGCTGGTCATACAGCCGGTCACTCCTTTGAGTGTTGATCTCTGCCAGTTGCTTGACCTGATGGACTTTGCAGGCACGCACCTCTCCGATGTCCGCATGATTCCGCAACTGCACCGGATGATCGGGATTCCTTGATGCTCTATCTCCTTATTTGCCGTATGACCGGTTAACCGGCTGCGAGTGGATGTGCGATCTATTTCTCTTTTTCTTTGACTGAATGGAAGTGATTCTCTCCCCCTCTGCGCATTGTAGGTATTTCTCAAAAACCTAACTTTATTAGGGTTAATTATTTGTAAACCTAACTGCCCACATAGATGCACCCAAAAGGAGGTATAATATGGAAGATACAAGATTTAAAGCAATTAGAAGAACTCTGTCAACAATCGTGGCGATAACGATCCTGCTATCATCGATCGCACCTGTTGTTGCCGGAGCTTACGAGAATGGCGGGGCGGATGAAAAGATCGGAGTCCTCGTCGTAGCACATGGAAGCCCGAGCGAGAGCTGGTGCAGCCCTGTACGGAATGCGACAGATGAAGTGGATCTGCCGTATCCGGTCGAACTCGGGTTCCTCGAGTTTGTACCAAACGAGACGATCAATCTCGCTGTCGAGAGACTCGATGACGCGGGTGTCACAGAGATCATTGTAGTACCGCTCTTTGTTTCATCACACAGCAGCCATATCCAGGAGATCGAGTATGTGCTCGGGCTTCGGGAGGCACTTCCGCTGACAACTGAGCACGTCGTTGTCGATGGCGTAGAGATGGAGCGGACGGTTGTTCCGAAGAGCGGTCGATACGCAATATCCCGTTTGCCGCTCAAGGCTGACGCTGACGGAGGGATGCGGGCGACCGGGCACCCGGGAGAGGAAGAGGAACTCGTGCCGGTCGAGACCGATGCAGAGATCGTCCTCGCCGCTGCGATGGATGACCACTGGCTCATGGCTGGAATAGTTGCGGATCGCACGGCTGACCTGTGCGTGACTCCGGAGGGCGAGACGCTCGTTCTCGTTGCGCACGGGACCGGGGAAGAGGATAACTTCGCCGGATGGGTGAACAGCACCTCATCACTCGCGGATCAGGCGCGGCTGAAGCTCACATACTGGAGAGATCCGGCGGTCGGACTTGGTGGAACAGAAGCCGCGTTTATCCACCATAACGAGACGCTTCACCCCGGATTCACGTTAAGACCAATCGTCGAGAACGCCACGGACGCGGTCGTCGTCCCGCTGATGGTAAGCGAGGGCTACTTCACAGGCAGGAAGATTCCGGGTTTGCTTGAGAACCTGACTTACGCATACGATGGCAGTGCGCTTACGCCGCACCCAAATGTGGCTGAATGGATCGAGATCGCCGCTTCCGAGGAGTTTACAGACCTTACGCTCCGGATATATGACGAAACAGGAGAGCTTCTGGAGATCTCGCTGGATGATGTGGGTGCTGCACACGGTCACATCTGCCCGTGCGTTGCAGCGGCGTTCAAGGCAAGCCAGACCGCGTTTCTGGCATGGGACGGGTTTCCTGCACGCGGCGATCTGGAGATTGTCAGCGCACACCCGTCCGACGGGCACACCGAGACGTTTGAGTATATCTTAAACTCAAGCAAGGATGTCACAGTCGAACTGCCTGATGGAACTGATAGTGTGAATCTCACAGTAGAGAACTACAACTACAAGTTCATCGAGAAATCAACAGGCGATATGGTTGTGGTCAGCGTGAAGGGGGGTCTTTTCCAGGACGGCTTCTTTGATATGAGAAAAAGGTGCAAGACAGGAGTTGCAACGCCTGATGAGAAGTCGGCATTCAAACTTGCGAAGAAGGAGCTTAAGGAGAAGATTCTCTATTTGCCGGCAGAGGAGGTATTTAAGGTCGAGTATATCGAAGAAGGGAGTTCAACAGCACTCCGGGTAGAGATCATCCCCGCGATCTCGATGACGGTTCCGACGACGACTGTTGACTTCGGGAAGATCGGAGCAGGGAGGACTTCTGCAAATCAGGTAATAACAGTCCTGAACACCGGAGCAAGTTCTGCAAAGGTCTCTGCAATGATACTGGATGACGATAGCGGATTCTACAACGAGTCACTCCGGTTAAACGGCTGGAATATCGGTGGTTTCTCAAGTGTAGTGCCATCAGACACGTCAGACTTCAGATGTGAGTGCGAGATTCTCGCAAACCTTGTGGTGCCTGACTGGGCAGGAGGAAAGTATGATGGAACGATCTTCTTCGTTGCAGAGAGCGAGTCGTAGGGGGATAATCCCCCTTCTCCTTCTTTTCTTGCTGATCCCGCAAGCATCCGGGACCGGTGTCGGCGCATCACCAGATAGAATCGATTTTGACATGGTGAGTCCGAAAGAAGGAGCGGTACGAGAGATGTACGTGATCAACACTGGCGACGCGGCAGAGCGTGTTATGCTCACAGTGGACGGAATCGGGATTACCGTGGATCCTCTGGAGTTCGATCTTGCTGCAAAGGAGAACAGGATTGTTGTAGTATCGGTAGATCATGCAGAAGCTGGCGAGCATGAGGGAAGCATCCTGATCACGGCTAGTCCGGCACGAGACGGTTCCGGTGGGCTTGGTCTTGGCGCAGGCGTCAGGGTGCCGGTCTCGTTTGTTGTGGAGGACAGTACCTCATGGAAGGTCGTTGTCGCAGGACTGCTTCTTCTTGTTGCGGCTGCCGCGGTGATCCGGAGGCGGCGGACGAAGGTGTGAATAATGTTTAGGGTTTTTGCGCTAAACCTAACTTTTTTAGGGCAACTTATTTCCACACCTAACATTATAATCTTCTAAAACATAAAAGGAGGTAGAATACATGGGTTGTGAATGCGACGGAAACTGCGCACATTGCAGATGCAAGAAAGCCAAAGCGGCAAGCGAAGAAGTTGAAGACGAAGAGTGAACGAACATGCTCGGGTACCCTGTGGTGAGAACCACAAGATTACACAGGTTTCCATAAGAGTTCTGTGTTAATCTCGTGAAATCTCGTGGCTTTTCGCCCCAGCTAAGCATATACCACAACTTACTCGAACATGTTCTCATTTCGTAACTACTCAGGTACCTAAACCACTATCGGGGACTTCACTATGCAGGAACTATCCGGGACATGGAGCATACTGCAACCAACAAGGAATTTAACCGCAGAGCACGCAGAGAGACGCAGAGGGGAAATAAACGGTTAAGTGCTCTGCGTTCCTCTGCGCCCTCTGCGGTTATTTTTCTTGCCAGAAAATACAGGATCGCAATCGGGAGACCGATCAACATACCTGAGTAGTTACCTCATTTCTTACGATTAAGCAAAAAGGAAAAGCACCTCGCCTATAAATACAACACCACCATTTTTTCTTCTTTGGTATCTGAAACCGAAAGGTTTTTGTACGATGTAGACTGCCAATATCGTTAGTCAATACCATGATGAGAAACATTTTTCTGGGGTTTATCAGAATACACATCCTGCATCATGCATCCGAGGGGGAGATCTTTGGAGTAGAGATGATGGATGAACTAAGAAGGCATGGTTACTCAATAAGTTCCGGAACTCTCTACCCCATACTTCATTCGTTAGAGGAAGACGGCTACCTGACAAGAAGAGACGAAGTCGTCGGCGGAAAGGTAAGGAAATACTATAGGATAACCGGAAAAGGTATTAATGCTCTAAAGGACGCGAAAAAGAAGATTCGGGAACTCACAGAGGAGGTAATGTGAAGGGAGCTAAACATTTCAGAACCCGCCTGATGAAAGGTATCGGAGCCAACATCATCATCCTTGGTCTGGTCAGTTTGTTTACTGATCTGGGAAGTCAGATGGTCTTTCCCCTAATTCCGCTATTTTTGGACGGAGTACTTGGCTCCAGTAAAACGGTCATTGGTTTGATCGAAGGTTCCGCCGAAACTACTGCCAGTCTGTTAAAAGTCTTCTCTGGTTACTGGTCCGATAAGATTAAACGAAGAAAACCATTCGTCCTTGCCGGTTACGGACTTTCTTCGCTCGCAAAACCTCTCTTCGCCTTCGCTTATACATGGCAGGCTGTCTTTGGGATCAGGATTGCTGAGAGAGTGGGGAAAGGTATTCGGAGCGCACCCAGGGACGCGATTATAGCCGAGTCCTGTGCCGATGATGTCAGAGGGAAGGCTTATGGCATTCACAGGGCTATGGATGGAATGGGTTCAATTCTCGGAGCTGTTCTGGCTCTTATCCTACTTATTTCGCTCGGTTTCAGAAATGTTTTCTTGCTGGCTGGCATCCCATCGTTGATCGCAGTTCTGCTGATAATATTTGTGAAAGAAGAGAGGAAAAAAACCCTTCAACCCCTCCCTGACACTACAAAATCCATACGAATCAGTTTCAAAGCTCTCACTCCACAGCTCCGGTATTTCACCATTGTTGCAACGATATTTGCACTTGGGAACTTTGGCTATGCTTTCCTGATGCTACGTGCGCGCGATATTGATCTAAGCTACCCCATAGTGATGTTGTTGTACATAACATTCTATATAATTTATACCATTTTCACAATTCCCGCAGGCATGATATCGGATAAGATTGGCAGAAAGCCGGTTATCGGAATCGGTTATGTGCTATTCGGGCTAACCTCCCTCGGTCTCGTCTTTGTCTCAAGTCTCTTTCAAATCGTCTGGCTATTCGTGTTATACGGCGTATTCTATGCTATGATCGATGGTGTCCAGAGGGCGTTTGTCGTCGATTTATCGCCACCGGATCTGAAAGCTACGGCACTCGGGACATTTCACACGGCAACAGGTTTGGCTGCTCTGCCGGCTTGCGCAATCACAGGTTTGCTATGGGATACGATCGGTCTGGAAACGGCATTCGCCTACGGCTTCGTTTTATCCATCGTTGCAGCAGCGTCGTTATTTAAACTTAAGATTTAGGGCAAGGTACTCACACACCTGAGCAGACACCAGAGATCACTAACAGTTATATTTCAAATGAAAGTAGGACACTTTATACGTGAAGCAAACCTTATGTAAAACAACCCATGTATAAAATAAGTGTATAAAATGAAAAAAGAATTATTAATCTCAAAGCGTAAAAAAGCAAAAG
>JAYEFK010000131.1:0-6621 GCA_034658575.1 Methanobacteriota archaeon | reverse complement strand
CAGTTTTCGTCCAAAAGAGTTTACAACTCCAAGCGTAATAATCGGGAGTATGTTCACCATCATCACAGGCGCTCAGTTCGGAGATGAGGGCAAGGGAAAGATCGTCGATGTCCTGGGCAAGGATTATGATCTCGTTGTCAGGTTCCAGGGCGGAAATAACGCAGGTCACACCGTGATCGTCGGAGATGACACCTACAAACTCCACCTGATCCCGTCAGGCGTTCTCACCGATGCCCGGCTCCTGATCGGTCCCGGCGTGGTTGTCGATCCGGTAGTACTTATCCAGGAGATCGAGATGCTCAGAAATGCTGGCATCGGGATAACCCCTGAGAAACTCGGGATCGATGCGAAAGCAAGCATCATCATGCCGTACCACATCGAGATGGACAAACTGCGCGAGCAGAGACGGACCAAAAAGATCGGGACAACCGCTCGCGGCATCGGATTTGCGTATATCGACAAGATATCGCGGGACGAGGTGCGGCTGGCAGATCTCGCGGACAGAGATGCTTTTCCCCGACTCATGGACGAACTTGCGCCCCAGAAGGAGCGTGCGATCGTCGATCTCGGAGGCGATCCCGGTGTGGTGCGCGAAAGCATCTCTGATTATACCGGATACGGCGCCATGCTTGATCCGTACATCACCGATGTCTCGCATGAGCTGAACCGTGCGCTCGATTCCAGCAGGAACGTGCTCGCGGAGGGGGCGCAGGGGGCGCATCTCGATATCATCCACGGCACCCAGAAGTACGTAACATCCTCAAGCACTGTTGCAGGAAGCGCATGTATGTATCTCGGAGTCGGACCGACCCGGGTCGATCATGTGATCGGTATCGTCAAGGCGTACATCACACGGGTCGGGGAGGGTCCGCTACCGACCGAAGATCACGGCGAGATTGGGGAGGCGCTCAGGAAAGCCGGGGGTGAGTTTGGCACCACCACCGGCAGACCGCGGCGGTGCGGCTGGTTCGATGCTCCGCTTGCGAGAAAAAGCGTGGAGCTTAATGCGTACACGAACATCGCACTGACGAAACTGGACGTTCTCGACGGGCTTGACCCGGTCAGCATCTGCACCGGCTATGAACTGGATGGCAAGCTGATCGAGCATCCTCCGATACTTTCATCCGATCTTGCGCGATGTGTTCCTGTGTACGAGACTATGGACGGCTGGTGCGAGGATATCACTTCGGCGGATGCGTTTTCCGACCTGCCTGCCGCTGCAAAGGATTATGTGCACAGGATCGAGGAGATTCTCGGAGTTGGCATCGGGATCGTCTCGATCGGTCCGAAGCGGAGTCAGGTACTCTTTGTGGAGTGATGAGGAGCGGACACATCCCATATTTTAGTGAAATAACTCTATATTCGGAGGCAGCCAAATCCGCGTAATTCGCGATCCACAACCAAAGACCAGAGGAAAAGTATTAATGCATGAGCCCAAATATGGAGCAGGTGATCTTTATGGGGTATAATCCAATATCAGGCTCGGTCATATTCAACGCTTTGAAGGACGAAAAATGCATAATCATGGCGTGCAACACCAGGATCGTTCCCGGTGTAACAAAAGGTATTTTCAGATCCGCAAAGGATCTCGATTCCGCCATCCTAATCGAACTGGCAAAGTCGGAGTGCAACCTTGAACGCGGGTACACAGGGCTTACTCCTGCGGAACTCTCGATGCGGACTTACGCAGCCGCGGGGTCGGTCGGTCTTGATATCTGGGCGCTACATGCGGATCACATCGGTGTGAAGAAAGGGACTGTGGAAGAACTCGATTCGGTTAAGGAACTGATCGCAGCGCAGATCGATGCTGGTTTTACCAGTTTTGCGATCGATGCCTCGCATCTCTTCAATTTCGATGGGAGGGACGCGGCAGAGGAGCTTGCACCAAACATCAATGCAACGATCGAGCTTGCGCGGTTCATCGAGTCAGAGATGGGTGGGCGCGAGTTCGGGCTGGAGGTTGAGGTCGGCGAGATCGGGAGGACCGGCGAGGCGGGAATGGTTCTGACAACACCTGAAGAAGCGGCGGTCTTTATCGGGTCGCTAAATGATGCCGGAATATATCCGCAGGTGCTTGCCATCGCAAACGGCAGCACGCACGGAAACATCTTTGACAAAGACGGAAACCCGATCGAACAGGTCAGCATCGACATCCCGCGGACGAAAGAGGTGGCAAAAGCACTCCGGAATAATGATCTTGATGTGCGGATCGCGCAGCACGGCATCACAGGAACGCCGCGGCGGATGATTGCGGAACAGTTCCCGCATGGTGATATCATCAAAGGGAACGTCGGCACCTTCTGGATGAATCTGGTCTGGGACGTTCTCAAAAGTGAGCAGCCTGATCTGTACCAGCGGATATGGGACTGGACGATTGCGAATTATTCGGCAGAGGGGAAGAGCGATGTCGAGGTATTTGGCAAGAACAGCAAGTTTGCGATAAAAGAGTTTTTTAAGGAGCTTTATTCTCTTAACGAGGGGACCGTATCGGTACTCGAGGCTCGGGCGTACGAAGAGGCGGGCGAGTTCATCAGGGCGTTTAAATCCGAGGGGTCCGCCGAGATTGTGCGGGAATATATGCGAGCATGAAATCAGTAATCCTGCTCTCAGCAGGACTCGACTCAACAGTCGCATTCAAGCATGCGTACGACCGCTGCTCGGAACTTCTCGCGCTCACATTCGATTACGGGCAGCGGGCGGCAGCAAAGGAGATCGAACATGCAGCCATGATCTGCCGCAAGTTCGACGTGCGCAACGAAGTGATCGAACTTCCATGGATCGGGCGGTTCGGGGGTGCGCTCACCGGTGCGTCCGCGCTGCCAGAGCTTGCGGAGCATGAACTGGACGGCGGGGCTGCGGTGGATTCCGCGAGACGCGTCTGGGTTCCGGCAAGGAATCTTCTCTTTCTGTCGATTGCGGCAGGGTATGCTGAGAACGGCGGGTATGAGCTCATCACAGTTGGTTTCGACTCCGAAGAGGCGGCAACGTTTCCGGATAACTCTTCTGAATTCGTTGAACGGTTCAACCGGGCGCTCGAATACGGCACACTTAAGCCACCTGCAATCGACGCGCCGCTGATCGACCTCGATAAGGCGGGGGTCGTCCATCTCGGAGTGGCGATCGACGCGCCGCTCGGGATGTCGTGGTCGTGCTACGAGTCAGGCGATCTGCCGTGCGGAGTCTGCGAGTCGTGTCTCAGGCGTGCGCGGGCGTTTGCCGAGGTAGGGGTGGAAGATCCGGGGTTGGGCATATCATCCCGCCCAAGGACGCAAAACACCGGGGAGTCGATTTGATGCCACGATCGAGATTCGCATCGGCAGAAGAATTTCATTGTGAACTTAACCTAACCCTCGAAGCTAACACTGAGATGATAAACGATAATATGAGCGACACCGATATCAAAGAAACCATCCTCAATGGTGAAAAAACAGAGAACTATCATGGTGGCGGAGCTATATACCAATATGGAGTGATAGTCGTCGTAGCAGACAGCGAACCATGCCATTTCTATGTCATTACAGTATGGAAGACCGGCACGGAGAAACCCTCATATAAGAACAAGCCATATCGGATAAGAAGATACATGAGGCGGAAACAGAAAGGATTGCCGTGCCCCCGCTGCGGTAAGGCGGAGTTGACATACAGCACATACCCATTAGAGCTATCTGGAAAGATATACGGCGAGTTCGATGGGTATGGCTGTCCTAACTGCGGGATCGTTTACTTCAGCGAAGAGTCTTCCAAGAAAATTAGAGAGGTGCTCCAAAGTCTCCGAAAGCCAGTACTTGACCCAAAAGAACTTAGCCTTGTGCTGCTTTACTCTTCAAAGGAGCCGATCAGAGGCGCGGTGAGCTTCATGAAGGAGGCTTTTCTATTGTTTAAGGAGAAGCTGCAAGAGTTCGATGTTCCTGCTTTATCACCAAACTTCATTTCCTATCATTATGGTCCTTACAGCTTTGATATTGATGAAGCGTGGCACGATCTGGAAGAGCTTGGTTTGGTAGCTATAGAAGGGCGTCGCTCATCCAATAAAGAGACATTCTACCTAACTCGAGAAGGGGAAACTGAAGCAAAGGAGATATATGATTCGCTGCCAGAAGCCCTTAAAAAAGAACTTCCTGAGTGGAGGCGGGGATTGGACGAACTCGGAAACGACGGCATCTTGAAGGTTGTTTATTCTAAATATAATAAATACACCGATAAATCAAAGATAAAAAAGCAGGTGCTGCCGTATGGCATGCATGGGAGGGCTTAAATGAGAATTACCAAGGTATCTCTTGATGGAGACTTGGATCGCTTCGGTGGACGGGCACTTGTTGTTAAAACAGATCGTGGAACTTTCAAAACCCCTCATCGTGTCTTAACATCACAGGAATTTCAATACAAGGCAAATTTGCCCTTTGAACCGCCCTTAAACAATGAGATATCAGAGGTTGTTGCTCAATTCAATAGAACTAACTGGGATAAGTTCATGAATACCAATGGCTCATTTAACGGCAGGCTTGGAACTATTGAATTCTTTTCAGACAAGATGGCATACACCATCAAGAGATTTTACCCACAACTTCCACCGGATGTGGTGCTGGATGATGCCGCCATCAAGCAACTCCTGGAACTACAGCGCATGAGCGATCTGGATTTTATCGCAATCCCAAACCTGCCATCCAGGATATGCGATTTCGATAAGATCGTTACAAGTTTCGCAGAGGAGGTTCTTTCGGAAAGGCGAGAACCACTGATATATCTGGATATGGGATTGGAACCTCCGGTTTTTCGGGAGAGATTCACGACTCTGTTGAGTCATTCGGATATAGATACGGATCAGATCCACACGGTTGGGCTCATATATCGACCCATACGAGATAACATCCTGAACTACCGGTTGTTGTGGGAGAACCGGGAATCCAGTGTTTTTCTTCAGATGTCATACATACCACGGGAGTTCGCGAGAACTACTGCGGCATCCACCATGCATTTGCTGCAGAAGTGGGGCATCGACTCCTTCAGCATTCGCGCAGGAAACTATGTTCCTCCAAAACCTCTGAAAAATGGCGGTCAGGAGCCCCCATCCAAGCCTGAGGTGTTGAGACGGACGAAACGATTCGACCCAGAACCCCTTACCTTTCGCCGGTTCCACATATATGTTGATCGCGGAGACCTGTTGAACTGTTCCTGCCCTATATGCAAGGATAAGACCGTAGACGATTTTATATCAATATACGATAGTGAATCAGAGAGATATCCTTGCCAAATATTCAACGCGGCAAATCGACTACACGAGTATTACTGCAGTTCTAACGAGTTCAAAACATCGAGAGACTATATACGAACTGGAGAACTCTTAGAATACTTCAAAACAAAAGAGGGGCTTATGAAGTCAGACTTGCCGGTCCAGCTTTCGTAGGATACGTGGACCGGATAAATCATCATGGCATGAGGTGAGCCACGCGGGCGGGATATCGACGCGCTGCTTGCGCTTTCGTGGTCGTGCTATGAGTCAGGCGATCTGCCGTGCGGAGTCTGCGAGTCGTGTCTCAGGCGTGCGCGGGCGTTTGCCGAGGTAGGGGTGGAAGATCCGGGGTTGGATGTGTGAACATCCAGAATTCCGGTTCACCACAATATTGATAACCACCTCCTGCCAATACCAGCAGTACCTCGTGAAGGGCCGATAGATCAGGGGTAGATTGCTTCCTTGGCATGGAAGAGGCCTCGGGTTCGAATCCCGATCGGTCCATTCACGCGTTCACCCCAGCGGGGGTTGCCCAGCCAGGTCAAAGGCGATAGGTTCAGGGCCTATTCTCGTAGGAGTTCGTGGGTTCGAATCCCACCCCCCGCATCAGGTTGCAAGTGTTTTTTGGATGGTTTTAGCAACAGCAGGATTCGCTCTGCACCAGAACCAACATGAAATTGGGCACAGTCTCGGTTAAAGTAGTTCTTCCTCGTGTAAAATATCCAACACTTCTTTCAGAAACTCAGGTGGTGTAACTGCTTTCGCACCTTCACGACTTATATCATGTTATAGGATTCTGATATGGGTGTCTGTGCCACTTACCTCCAACTGAGTCTCTTCCATACAGTCGTCTATTCCATCCAACGAGAACATAATTGGATGTATTCGACTTTTGGTGATGGTATAACTGAATGAAGATGGTCGGGGAGATTTACAATCATATTTTAACTGCGTTCTCTGTTCTTGTAAGAATGTCGGCTTTAAGCGAATATTCAATAGATGCAAATTTAACATATTTAATGAATTCGTTGAGATTAATATATATTTCTCTATGTTTTGAATCTCTTTTTTTTGATTGTCGCAATTCCATCGATTGCCAGTTCCCAATCGCAATAGTCCTCTTCGACCTCAAACGAATAGTTTTCTCTTTTACATGACTTTCGGGTATCCGGATTCCACTACCAACCTAAATGAGACAGAACAATCTACATACCAAGTTCCCCTCAAACCCCGGTGTCGCCGAAACTGCACAATCCCAAACCCCCCGCATCACCCCGCCGGCATCGCAAGAGAAGCCACAACATCGATCCGGCTCGCGGCTCCATTTCCTGATATCCCGCTCAAAATAATAGAAGATCCGTTTCATCCGGACAACCTCGAACAGATTCCCT
>JAYEFK010000130.1:0-6622 GCA_034658575.1 Methanobacteriota archaeon | reverse complement strand
CGCATCAATACGCTCCTGTTCCTCTTCTGTACATGTTTCGTTTGGTTTTGCCATAACGCATCATCAGATGCGCTATGTTTTTACGCTGAAATTTCACAACTGTACGCGATTGTGCTGAGCCTTTCCAATTACACACTTACACATTTCCCTGATCGCCTCGATCATCCGCACCACCGATACTTACCCATTACCTATCTTTTTGCCCCAATCCAATATAAATTCTCTGCCCAAACTTCACACACTACCCCAGCGTCGCCGACGCCCACAGACCATCCCCACCCCCGCTCACCCGCCGACGATCACCGTCCCCCGAAAAACCCCTCGAATCGCATCGATCACGTTCCCCGGGTATCTCCCGTTTACGACCCGGCAGTCAAGCGACCTCGAAACCAGCAGTCTCGGCAATTCGAGATCGACACATGTCTCGCCCATCGCAAGTAACTCATGAGCAGTAATCTCAGAAACGAGCACCCCGTCCCGGAGCACCCCGTCCACATCTGTCGCCTTTATAAACACTGCACCCAACCGTGACGCAACCCATCCAGCGATCGTATCTGATGTGGCGTTCCAGGTGTGTTCGATCCCGCTACCCCCCTCACTACCATCTCCACTATCAGACCTCTTCAGCAGATCATAAACGAGAAGAACCGATACACCTGCCCGGATCGATTCCTCTCCGATATCTGTTGCCAGCGAAGCTTCCGTCCCGTCTGCAAGATAATACCCGTACTGATCCATCGCAAGAACCGCCATCCAGTGGCAGGATTCGTCAGAGATGCCGTACGTGTCGCTTGCGGTTCGCACGGTATCTGCAAACACGCCGCCGCCCGGAACGATGAGGATGCGCTCTCCTTCGGCAGATGCGTATCCGTGAAGCACACTCACCAGTTCCCGTGCACTTTGTATCAGACTCCCACCAATTTTTATCACGATCAAGCTATTCCCCTATGCCACATGATGATTGCATCCTCGCCGTCACGGTAGTACCCATACTCCATTCCTGTGACCACAAATCCGAGCCGCTGATAGAACCGCACGGCACTGAGATTGTGGCTCCTGACCTCGAGCATGAGGTCCTTGATCTTCTTCTGGTGAAATGCAGCAATAACGCCTTTCATCAACTGCGTGCCGACACCAAGCCCCTGATACGCTTCTCGCGCTGCTATCGAAAAGACCCTGCCGTACACACCATGCTCGCCGACCGATGTTATCCCTGCCACAAATCCGACAACCGAGCCACGGTCTTCCGCGACAAAGAACGTGTCCGCATTTAACTCGTAGAGACTCATGTACATGTATGGATCATGTTCGCTGAACTGTTCATGTTCGATCTCGATCACACCAGCGAAATCGCGCGGCTTAAATTTGCGTATGAGGATCATTTTTTTCTCTGAACCACCCTCGACTGGAGATGGCGTCGCGGAAAGATCTCATGCACCATCCCGGTGCCGTGCCTCTCTTCGATTATCGCTCGCAGTTCAACCTCGTAATCGGATTTCTCAATCTTCTCGCTCTCATCCTCTGCAATCTCGAGATGATCGCCCACCAGCGCATCCACCGCGCGCCTTCCGTATCCGAGCAGCGGTCTTACGTACGTGCAGCCGTATCGATCCTCGATGCGCCGTGCATCAGGTAGCTTGAGCATCGGAACGCGGTCATCCCTCCGCGTCCCGTCTGCGATGATTGCATGTCCCGCCGCCGCGCACGAAAGCGCGCAACCATGGATGTGATCGATCGCGCGGTTCGGATACCCGTCACTGACAGCGATCTCGCATGCAGACTCAAGGATCGCGCCATCAATCCGCAGCACTTCGTGCGGAAACCCGAGTTCTGATGCGACCTTTGCCGCGGGTTTCCAGGTCTCCACAAATCCGAAGTTGCAGGTCGCAAGCGTCACATCAAAAAAAGGCTCAAGCAGTATCGCTGACAACGAACTATCCTTCCCGCCACTGAACAGAACGAAGATATCCATTCATACATGTTTAATTTTCATTTCCCGCTTTTTCGGCTGGATCTGCTGGAGCAGCACCTTCAATTTCGCGTCATCGATCATGGTCTGCAAGCGTCCGGATTGCGCAAGCGATATGAGTTGCATCTCAACCTGCTCTGCCAGTTGCGGACGCGCCAGCTTCAGTGACGTCAGCCGCTCCCTCGCATCCGGGGTCAGGATCTGCCTGAGAACCGTCTGCTTCGCTTCATCGACCTGCTGCTGCTGTGCCTGCTGCTGCTGTGCTTGATACTGAGCACCGGCTTGCTGCTGCTGCATCTGCTCAAGTCGCCGGCGTTTAATCGCTTCAAGTTCATCGGACATGGTTATTCACCTGATTCCTGCTGTGTTACCTCGTAAGCGGCATTATCCAGAAATCGCTGCCCATCAGGAGTCGCAGCACGCCCTTCTTTCACTGTTTTGACATATCCGATCTTTTCCAGTTGCTGGACAATCTTTCGTATGATGGCTCCGCTTCCCTTTTTGAATGATGGCGGCATCGTTCCGTTGCGCTCCTTTCCGCCATATTTTGAACGTAACCTCGAGACACCGATCGGTCCCCCGGTGCGTATCTGCCGCAGCACTGCAGCGCACCGCACATACCACCAGTCCGCATCAACCGGCGGCATCTGCTTATGCGCGCCTGTTTTTACATATCCTGCCCACTCAGGGGGTTTGATCTCATCGCTTGCTTTCAGTTTCTGTGCAGCGCACATTATCAGTTCGCTTGCCGGTACGTCATAAGCCGTTGTCATACAATCCACATTGTATTCCAACACGGATAAATTAACCTATCGGCTGTTGGGGTCATCTGAACTGTCACCATCTGGTTCTGACAGTCCATCCATGGGATTTCACATCTGATGTGTTTTTGATCTCCAGCCGCTCAAGGCAGTTCAGGGATACCGGTGGGGCGATGCAACCCAGATCCGGATAGGGTGATAATTTTTTCATGCTGGCGGCACTCACTCCTGCGAGCCAGCCACGAGTTTGTCAAACCCGCAAAGACCGAGGAGTGTCTGCACCTCAGAAAGCGCTTCTGGATATTTGTGGACCGTCTCCGGCAGCGCATCCATCCCGAGGCACTCTCGCTTCTCCTTAACCATATCGTTTATCGGCACGGCATGACCGTGCTCGAGCACCAGCTGGCTGACCTTTCGGTGCGCTGGAAGCATGATACCTTCGTGCACAGCAATCTCCCTGATCGCAAGAATCGCATCAGCGATCTTGATCTCGCGTGGGCAGCGCTCCTGGCAGGTGTAGCAGGTGGTGCACAGCCAGAGGTCGGGGTCATGCAGCACGTCTGTTCCCACGCAGGCTTTCCTGACGATCTTTCGCGTGATCAATCCGGTGTAGCGTCCTGACGGGCAGCTTCCGCTGCATGTGCCACACTGCATGCAGGTGAGTATCTCAAGACCTGCGTCTTTTAATGCATCTGATATGCTTGATTTGTTTGATTGATTCATCGTTATTCACCCGGAATCTGTTTGCAATCTCTTGATTCCATCTTCAATTTCTGAAATTATCTCGGCATTATGTATTTTCATATTGAAATGTTTATTGAAAATTTCATTCATTAGTTCGAGTAAATCGTCAGATATTCGCTCATCAACAAAAATTTTCAGATAATATCTATTATAAATTCTTTCTTGCATTACCAAAGTACTTAAAGCGCAATTATGAAGTATCATCTCTTTCACTTCTTCATGATCATATCCACCCTGCAACAGATTTCGGAAAAGGCGATCAAACGTAAATCTATCATATACTCTGAACTCCCTGATGCAATCTTCTGACTCTTCTGTAAATTGTTTTTTGTACTTCATCATTCTAAATATTTAAAATTCAGATTTAATCTGCTCTTTTTAATTTGTAAATCAAGACTGAAAATGTTGTTGATTTCAATCCCCAGTGGTGTGAGATATATTCTATCATAATTGGAAGCTGATTTTATCCTTTCCACTAAACCCAATTCAATACACCAGTTGCAGGCAAAGTTTAAAAATTCATACATTGTTCGACTTTTATAAGTTATGCCAAATAGCCCATTCAGAAGACCTAGTTTTAACTTGTCAAAATCTTTTATATTAGGCAGCCACTCTCCGCCAGTCACTTCTATGAACCTTAAAAACCAATAAATATTGACTTTGTGCGCTGTCCAATCCCCATTAGTAAGTACTCTCAATAGAATCTTTTTTTGTTCACTCGTCATATCTACTGATGGTAGTCTTGAAGCCAGTTCGATATCAATATTAAAATTGTCGATATAATCCCTACCATTTCGAGTTATAGCATAAAACTTTCCATCGGGTTCAACCATTTCAAAATCCAATGCTAATTTTAAATAGCATTTGAAATTTGTTGTTTTGGATGAGGTGAAATAACACGCTAATTCATCTGCTGTTAAAACATCTTTTGAATAATCATAAAATGGTTTCATAATTTTATTCAACCACCTTAAATATGAGATGGTGTAATTCTTTGGACTGGGTAAAGCTAAACCAAAACTTAAGCTTAATCGTTCGATTGTTTTTACATATAGACTTTTGACATCGTTAATAGAATATGATCTAATTAAAATATTATTATCTCTCCCAAAACCATCGATCATTTCTTTCGATTTTTCATTCGTTTCGCAAGCATATAGGATGCAATATTCGGTTTTATCAGAAAAACTAACGTTTTTGTAATTGAGAACCTGGTTGAAGCAATACTCTAATTTATTTTTGTTATTGAGAATGGTTTCTAATTCAACAATCAACTGATTTTTCTGGTAATCCTCTACTATGAAATCTATTCTCCCATAATCCGTAGTAATTTCTTGCCCTTTTTTGGAAGCTATTCCGAAATTAAGCGATTCAGAAAGGTAATCCACATTATTTAGTAAAGTCCATTGTACCAAAGATTCATTCATGATGCACCTTCTAAATACTTTGTTCCGCTACCAAGAAACGGGTCAAGAACAGTATCCCCGACAAAACTGAACATCTTGATAAGCCGTGCTGGCAACTCCTCCGGAAACATTGCGAGATGTTTATCCTGCTTTTCACCGGGAAAATTCCAGTGTCCAGTAAAATATTGGTTCCATTCTTCTTTAGTCATCTTAGATTGCTCTTTGATCTCTTTAGAAACTTTTGGTGCATTTCCATACTTTTTGAATATCAGGATGAACTCATAATCGATCTTCAATATCCCATTTCTGGGGAATGGATATGACCCCATCACCGTAGCTCCGCCTGTAGTGTTGGTTGTTGTCACCTTCTGCCAGATGATGGCGCCCATGTAGTCAAAACCCACACTCTCGCAGAACTTGATTATCTCTGTTCGTATGGGTATTACCTTATATCTACCATAGTAAACCGAGCGGGCAAACTGGTCGCCGATATTGACACACAGACGGCATCCTTTATGTAAAATTCTGTGGCATTCATCCCAGACCCGGTTGAGATTGTTGATGTACTCCTCGTAAGTGTCATTGTAACCAATCTGCACCTCAGTTCCATAATCCTTCAGTTGCCAGTACAGAGGAGATGTGATGACGAGGTTGACGGATTCATCAGTAACCTCTTTAATTTTCCTCGAATCACCGATTATCATTCTGTGATGTGTCACAATATTATGTTTTTAACGGAGTTAAAGTACTTAACTACACCGTTTCACTCGATAAGCAAAACGGACAAGCGTTATATATGCCGGATGCTACATGGACGTTACTTATAGTCCCTGATATATACGAAATATGAAATGTAGCCTGATACTGTCTGAATAGATTCGAGTATATGGTGGGGCGGTCAGGTATATTTTAAGTATCCTGCCAGCATTGATCGAACCATATACACGCAACCTTATGGAGATTGGCACAATGGAAGAAATAACCGTAGAAGCTCTAAATTCAGAAAAATTCATAGAACAGCAGGTAAGTGCGATATCCGAAACCGTCGGAGATGGTCTTGCGATAAACGCACTCTCCGGGGGCGTAGATTCATCCGCGGTCACCATGCTGGGGCACCGCGCTCTGGAGGGTCGCCTCAAGACGTATTTCATCGATAATGGCATCATGAGGCAGGGGGAGCCGGAGTGGATCGTCTCGGTCTTCAAAGATCTCGGTGTACACGTGGAGGTCATCGATGCCAGAACCGAGTTCTTCGACGCGATGAGCGGGATCACCGACCCTGAAGAGAAGCGGGAGGCGATCACCCAGACGTTTTACAAGGATGTCTTTGGCAGGCTCGTTAAGGAGAGCGGGGCAAAGTACCTCCTGCAGGGAACGATTCTTACAGATGTGGATGAGACCGTTGCAGGGATCAAGAGGCAGCACAATGTCTTCGAGCAACTCGGAATCGATCCGGAGAAGACGTTCGGCTACAAGATCATAGAACCACTGATACAGCTGCGAAAGGACGGCGTACGAAAGGTTGCAGAAGCACTCGGCTTGCCAGAGAAAATCTACAACAGGATGCCGTTTCCGGGACCGGCTCTCGCTGCCCGCGTGATCGGGGAAGCCACCTCTGAGCGAATTGAGACCGTCAGGCAGGCAACAGTGATCCTCGAGGAAGAACTGGCAGATACCGGGGCTTTCCAGTACATGGCGATCCTGCACGAGGACCGGGTCACAGGCATGAGGAACGGAGCACG
>JAYEFK010000129.1:0-6705 GCA_034658575.1 Methanobacteriota archaeon | reverse complement strand
GAATCTCCCCCTGAAGATGGTCGAGATGACCAGATACAGCTTCAGGAGAGAGCAGCATGGCGAACTGGTGGGACTGCGGCGGCTGCGTGCATTCACGATGCCTGATATGCACACGCTCTGCGCTGATATGGATCACGCGATTCTTGAATTCAAGGATCAGTATACGATGTGCATGAAGATGCTTGCAGATATCGGACTTCGGGATGATTACGAGGTTGCCATCCGGTTTACGCGTGATTTTTACAGAGAGAACCAGGAGTTCATCAAAGAGCTTGTCGGAATAGTCGGCAAGCCGGCATTGATCGAACTCTGGGATTCCCGATTCTTTTATTTCGTGATCAAGTTCGAATTCAATTATATCGATGCGCTTAAGAAGGCAAGCGCGCTTTCGACTGTCCAGATCGATGTGGAGAATGCGGAACGCTACGACATCAAATATATCGACAAAAATGGGACTGAACAGCGCCCGACAATCCTTCACTGCTCTCCGAGTGGCGCAATTGAACGGTGCATCTACGCACTGCTCGAAAAGGCGCATCTCACCTCGAAGGCAGGTGGCGTGCCATCGCTTCCGACGTGGCTCTCGCCGACACAGGTTCGGTTGATACCGGTTGCAGAGCGGCACACTGGATACGCAGAGGAGATCGCCGCCGCGATGAATGATGTCAGGGCAGATATCGATGACCGCGATGAGACCGTCGGGAAGAGAGTTCGCGCCGCTGGCAGGGAATGGATCCCTTACGTTGTCGTAATTGGGGATAAGGAACTCGAAAGCGGCGTGCTGAGCGTGACCATCCGCTCTGAATCCGTAAAAGTGGAAGAGACTGCGCAGGAGCTGCACGACAGGGTACGCTCTGAGACCTCCGAGATGCCGTACCGTCCGATCAATCTGCCGGTGCTGCTTTCGAAGCGACCCGTCTTCTTTGGTTGATAGTATCACCTATCACATAGCACGCAGGCGATGACATGCTCAAGAAACACCACACACAACTGACCGATTCCGAACTTGAAAGCCTCCTCGACCGGGAGACCGGGATTGCGAAGGTAAAACCGGCAGTTTCAGCGATTTTAGATGCCGTAAAGACCAGAGGAGACGCTGCGTTAATCGAATACACACAGCGGTTCGATGGAGTCTTGCTCTCTGCAATCGAGGTTGAGAGCGACTCCATATCAAAAGCATTCGACGAGACCGATTCCGAGATCCTGTGGCATCTCGAGACCGCGGCTGATAACATCAGGAGGTTTCACGAAGCCCAGCTCGAACCAGAGCTCTGGTTAAGTGAGATCACGCCCGGGATCAGTCTCGGGCAGAAGACCTCACCCCTCGACTGCATCGGCGCTTATGTGCCGGGCGGGAAGGCAGCATATCCCTCGACTGCGCTGATGACGATCATACCGGCGAAGGTCGCATCCGTTCCGGAGGCGATTATATGCACCCCGCCGATGCCGGGCGGTGACGGTAGCGTGAACCCCCTGACACTCGCTGCCGCAGCGATTGCGGGCGCGGACAGGGTCTTTGCGGTCGGTGGCGCGCAGGCGATTGCTGCTATGGCTTACGGCACAGAGACCGTGCCTGCTGTCGACCGGATCATTGGACCCGGGAATGTCTATGTGACCGCTGCAAAGATGCTGGTTCCAACCCTGATCGATTTTCCCGCGGGACCATCAGAGGTTCTGATCATTGCAGACGAGAGCGCAAATCCCGATTTCATCGCAGCGGATATGGTGGCGCAGGCAGAGCACGATTCCAATGCGGTATCGATCCTTGCAACGACATCAGAGGCGGTTGCCGACGAGGCGTTCGAACTGGTCAGATCACGGGGCAGAGATGCGGTTCGGTCAGAGATCGTCGAAACGTCACTCGAACACGGCGCAATCCTCGTCTTCGATTCGATTGGCGAGTGCATCGAGTTTTCGAACACGTTCGCGCCGGAACACCTTGAGATCATGGTCAAGAATCCGCTTGATGTACTAAACAGCGTTTACAATGCCGGTTCGATCTTTGTAGGCGATTATGCTCCGGTCCCGGCTGGCGATTACGCATCAGGCACGAACCACGTGCTGCCGACAGCAGGGCACGCATGGACGTACTCGGGTCTGAACGTCGGCTACTTCACAAAAAAATCAAGCATCCAGATCATCAGCAAGGAGGGACTATCGCAGATCCGGGATACGGTTGTTGCGATAGCGGATGAAGAGGGGCTTAAGTCTCACGCGGACGCTGTTAAGGCGCGATTTTCAGATGAGTGAGGGTGGATGTGACCGGAGTCTCTATTGAAATCGCTATGAATCCGTTATGAAACTCTTGCGCCCCCTGCGTTCTGCCTTCGGCGATACTTCGTATTCCGCGGTGATAAATCGACAGGGATTGTCAGATCCCGATCAATTCTGCGATCCGCTCCACCTCTGCGACCGCTTCCGAGTCATCAGGCAGATCGATGAGCGGGATCCCCTCGAGGTCGTAGTCTGCAAGTTTGGCATCGAACTGGATTATTCCTGCGATCTCAAAATCGAGTTTTGATGCGTACTTCTGCAAACTCTCCCTGTTCTCAGGCGTGACCTTGTTTAAGATGATGTAGATATTTTTAAATCCGAGATCGAGTTCGCCTGCGAGATCGCGTATCCGCTCGGCAGTTAGAAGCCCTTTGCGCGAGCCATCGGTCACCACAAGTAAAATATCGAGGTTGCGGATGATTCTCCTGCTCAGATGCTCAAGACCTGCCGCGGTATCGATTAGTGTGAGGTCATAGTTCTTCGTGATCCTGTCCATGATGCCGCGGAGCAGGTTGTTTGCATAGCAGTAGCAGCCAGGTCCATCGGGTCGCCCCATCACAAGCAGGTCATACTTTGGCGTCTCTGTGAGTATCTCGTATATCCTCGATTCGAGCACCAGCATCTTGTCGGCATCAGGCGGAAGACCTTCGAGTATCATCTCCCTGATATCGCCTACGGTCCTGGAAACGGCATCGCCAAGCGCCTCTGGTAGATTGGTGTCCGGATCGGCATCGACCGCAAGCAGCACATGGTCGCCGCGCATAACGTGCCTGATCAAGAGCGCGGTGACCGCTGTTTTTCCGGTTCCGCCTTTTCCCGTGACTGCGATAGTTGTTGTCATATCACACCTCCGGCATCAAGAAGACCGCCGCGCACACAGCGGTCGTCCAGCCCTGACCTGAAACTGCATCCCTTGCGACGCCTGTACGTTTGGTGGTGCCGTCGTCAGAGAGTGTCGTGCACATCTCTGCTGCAAGATCAGATGCGTACTTTAGCGTCTCATCCGTGTTCTTGTTAGATGTATGGTATTCCGCGAGATACCCGAACCTACCGGCGTCGCGTGGAAGCGCGCAGCCGATGGATGCAGAGATTAACCGATCCGGCTCATCAGTTGCATTCCTTGAAAGCACAACGAAAGCGATCTCTCCGGATGCAAGTTCCGGTATCCCTTCGGCTTTTGGGATGATCAAGCATCCGGGAGGTACGATCGAACTGACCGTGACAAGATTCAGATGCTCGATCCCGGCATCGCGAAGCGCCATCCCGAATGATACCAGATGATCGGCATGTCTTCCAACTCCGCTCGTAAAGAACAGTTTTTCAGGAACAAGATGTCTCGTGCTCATAGGTACCCGAGTGCGTCTTCGATTCTGCCGAGTTCATGTCCTGTAGTGTCAGCGCCTGCAAGGTATCCTGACGAGTTCGCAAGCAACGCCGACCCGATAAGCGGTGATCCGAAATTGACAGTCCCGATATCGACCGGAAGATCGAACGTATCCTCGAGAATTGCTATTTCAGCGTCGCTTACCTTCGGATGCACCAGAACTCCCTTGTTGGTGGCTATTCCAGCCATGCCAACTGTCTTTAACCCGGCGATGGTCGATCTCTGCACATCCACCTGCATCGTCTCCCGAATCACCGCTACCGCCCGATCGGAGAGAAGCGGGTGCACGATTGCAGCGGTGTCGTTTGCAAGAATGATGTTTCCGCAGGCGTTCATGAGGCTCGGGAGTGGCTGCACATCACCAAACTCCCGCAGTTCTTCGATATCACCTGGGTGTGCATACTTTGAGACCACAAACCCGGTGCAGTTCCCGCACGACAGCGATCCCACGATGAAACTCCCTGCCAGCGAAACCTGTGTAATCCGAACCTGTAACGCATCCTCGATCTGTTGCGCGACCGCATCAGGCACACCTGCCGGAACGAATGCTACGTTCTCAGTCACTGTGGCGAAGATACCGAGTACGGTACTGCCATAAAGCGTCAGTTTTCGATCCAGCGCACTCTCACCTCTTCAATAAAGCTTTCAGCACCGTATTCAACAGAGACAAAACAATCAAGCGAGTTCCGCCTCCACAACACCGTCCTCAAACCGCACAGCCCGCACCCTGATACGTATCGGAGGCTTCTGCGCGCCCCGCCTCCAGATCGCCTCATTGATCGTGCGATCCAGTTTGACGTTCTCGGAATCCGTCTTCATGTGCCTCGTGAGATACGCACGCACATCTTTTACTGCCCTTTTACTCCGCTTCCATCTGGCAGTCCTCTTCACAGACCGCAGCGGTATCGTGTATATCTGTTCCTTCTCCATCATATTCAATCAATTCCTGGGTTTTAATCCTTGATGCTGTTCCTTCTCCAGTGCCGCCTCTTCGGATGGGTTGACACCTTCCGATTCGTCTTCATAATCGCCCAAACAGGAACACGCTGGTTCTGATTGTGTGCCTTTGCGAGCAGTTTCTTCTGTCCTTTTGTTTTTTTCGTCATATAATCACTTCATGTCAGATGTAAATCTGTTAGTATCTTTTCACCTATCAAGTCATCGTTTGCATATACTTTAACCACCACATGATATGTTCCCGCAATTGAGACTTTTCCGATCTTTGTTTCGACTTTCGCGGGCAGATTAAACTCTGCACACAATTCATGCGGCTCTCCACTCTCGATCCGATCGTCGAATTCGAGCGTGTACTCCTCAGTCTTATCTTCGGCAGACACGCCTTTCATACCAATGTTAGTCTTCCAGTCATCCATCTTGACGGCAGTTGCGGTCAGGACGATCTTCTCTTTCGTAACGGGCTCGTTTCCATTGTTAAAGATCGTTATGGTCGCATCAGAGGGGACTCCGAGTTTCAGCTGGGATGTGTCGACCGATTCGACATAAGGACGCTCTGGCGGCACCCATGGGGCAGTTGGTTTCTGTTCGGACGGTTTATCGCCGCCGATGCAGCCGAACGCAGAACATACTATGGCAATTGTGATAACAATTGCGGCTATGTTTCTTCCTGTGATCGGGTTGCTTGCTTTCATGATTGCTATACATCACGCTATAATATAAAACATTTGAAGCGTTCGGCGGGATGGGGTTGTGACACTGGTGCCAAAGCGATCAAAGCATTTATGTATTACCGGCACGGTATCAGGTGTGCACCATACCAGCGGGGTAGGGTAGCCAGGATATCCCGTCG
This sequence comes from Methanobacteriota archaeon, assembly GCA_034658575.1. Classification (GTDB taxonomy): domain Archaea; phylum Halobacteriota; class Methanosarcinia; order Methanosarcinales; family Methanogasteraceae; genus Methanogaster_A. Next base: position 1,240 of record JAYEFK010000129.1, on the reverse strand, counting down.
GGCTCATAACCCGAAGATCGATGGTTCAAATCCATCCCCCGCTATAATGCACGCAACGAACATCCGACTGCGCGATTTTATTGTTACGGACAACGACTGGATCTTTGCAGCATCCGGTTACGATCATACTGGTGGCGTGCAGGCAGTTCTCAGATATATACCTGATCAGAGCGGCGATCGCGAGATGGATGGTGTCAGGTACCGCAAACTCGATTTTGACGAGTCTGGCAAGTTTTTGGAGAAGAACCATGCCTCGTGGAAGTTCCGTCTGCCAGAAGATGCGATTTCAAAGGTTCTCAGATCGAACGAGCGCATAACCGCCCTTGCAAAGGAGGATCCGCGGGTCGCTGTGATCGTTGACGTGCTTAAGAGTGCTGGAATCCCGACCGATAAGATGGGGGTCACGGGTTCGATGCTTCCCGGATTGCAGATCGAAGGTTCGGATATCGATTTCGTGGTGTACGGGCGATACTGGTTTCTTGCGAGAGATGCGATTCTGCGGGAGATTTCGAGAAACCGGGGCAGAGGCGGAGACCATAACAGAGATCAAGACAGTGATCGAGACCGAGATTCTGACAAACTTAGGATCACAGAGATCAGCGAGGAGATGTGGCACCAGATATATGCGAAGAGAGTGCCAGAGATCTCGTTTGAGGAGTTCCTGGCTCATGAATTGCGGAAAGGGAACCGGGGCATGGTGGGTGGTACGTATTTCGACCTGCTCTTTGTCCGTGACTGGGATCAACTGCCGGTTACGCAGGAGCGCGGAACCGATCTGCGGCGGTGCAGCTTGACCGCGCGGGTTCTAAGAGCAGATCTCGCATTTGACAGTCCCGCGGTATACAAGATCGACCATCCGGTCGTATCCGAGATCCTCTGTTACACGCATACTTATGCAGGTCAGGCGCTGGCTGGCGAGGTTGTTGAGGCGCGGGGTATGATGGAAGATGTGCGCGGTCAGAAGCGCCTCGTTGTCGGGACGTCGCGTGAGCCGGTCGGCGAGTGGATGCGGTCACTGAGTCTACTGGATCGCGTCCCGCTGTCAGAAGAGTGACCAGGGCATGATGGGTTAAGCGGTGATTGCCGGAAGCGCATTATAAATTGAGACCGAATTAGTAACTACTCAGGTCCTAAAACTACTATCGGGGGACTTCACTATGCAGAGAATATTTGAGACATGGGGGGTACTGTAACCAAACCGGGAATTTAACCGCAGAGTGCGCAGAGGAACGCGGAGGGG
>JAYEFK010000128.1:0-6758 GCA_034658575.1 Methanobacteriota archaeon | reverse complement strand
TGGACGTGACAACGCCTGCGCAGGCGGTCCTTGCAGAGGGGGCTGGTGCGGTTGCTGTGATGGCACTCCATGCGGTTCCATCCGAGATCAGGAAGCAGGGCGGTGTTGCGAGGATGGCTGACCCGCAAATCGTCTGCGAGATCATCGACTCGGTAACGATTCCTGTGATGGCAAAGGCGAGGATCGGGCACACCATAGAAGCGCGGATCCTCGAGGCGATCGGTGCTGATATGCTCGATGAGTCGGAGGTGCTGACGCCTGCTGACGAATTCCATATCGATAAGACCGAATTCACGGTTCCGTTCGTGTGCGGCGCACGCAATCTCGGCGAGGCGCTGCGGCGCATAGCAGAGGGTGCCGCGATGATCCGGACGAAAGGAGAAGCAGGCACCGGCGATGTGCGGGAAGCGGTCAGGCACACGAAACTGATCTCCGGAAGCATCCGGTCCCTTAAGGGCAAGAACAAGGAGGAACTTGCCAGGGTGGCAAGGGAGATCGAGGCGCCATTCGGACTGGTCGAGGAGACCGCGAAGCTCCAGCGGCTGCCAGTGGTCAATTTTGCAGCAGGCGGTGTTGCAACTCCTGCCGATGCTGCACTGATGATGCATCTCGGTGTGGACGGAGTCTTTGTTGGATCAGGTATTTTTACGGCAGAGAATCCGGAAAAGATAGCTAATGCGATCGTAGAAGCTGTCAATAACTACGATAAGCCAGATGTTCTCGCTGAAATCTCGAAAGGTCTCGGAGAGCAGATGAAAGGGATCGATATCAGGACGCTTTCTGACGTGGAGACGTTGCAGACGCGCGGATGGTGAGACATTCTGTCAGGGACTCGGATGGCGCAATCTCCCTGATAACATCCGGAAGAGACGAGATATCCGGTATAAGTATATCCGCGCTATCGCATAATTTCTGCAATTTATCAGAACACTGCTGCATCGTCAGCACTCCCACATCTGCTGCCCTGATCGCGCGAAGGTCGTTAATCTCGTCGCCGACCATGGCTACCGTGTCATAAGTTTTCTTAAGATCCCTGATGAGACGTTCCTTGATGTGCGGGGTTGCAACCGGAACCACATGATCCTGCGGAATCTTCAGACGATCCGCAAGCACTGATAGATTTCGCATACTGTCGCCGGATGCGATGTACAGATCTGCGCAATCCGCAAGTTTTGCAATCGTTGCTTCTGCGCCATCGAAGAGTTTTCCGCCTGAACAGACCACGTAATGAATCGCTCCTGTGGGCATGTCGATCACGAATCCTGTTCCTATATAAAGGACGTCTTTGCACTTCTCCCTCACCGCTGATACCACGTCCAGGAGATCAGAGACGCGAGCACCCCCCAAGCCATGTTTTAACATATTCCGGACATCGTCGGTTGTGATATCATCGCTTGCACAGCCGATGTTTATATCGATCTTGTTTTCACTAAGAAAACGCGGTAGAACCTGATCAGGCAGATAGTTTTGGAGTGCATCCGGAGGTATATCAATTGCAACGAGCGCCTGAGACTCGCGGACGAGATGCAGGGCGACTGTATCGCAAAGCGTGCCTCCGCTCTCCATATCCTTTGCCACCCTGTACGTATGCATCAGCGTACCGGATGAGTCAAAGACGATCGCAACACGGTGGGTCATCTGTACTGATGGTTACTGCGGCGGGTATTAATGGTTTTCTCATGACCATCCACAAATCCACGTAATTGCTCACCCCGCCACCGCGAACCGAAATGTTCATAATCAATCCGCAGCAATCAGAGACCTGCGCCTCGGTGGCTTAGCGGTATAGCGCGTCCTTGGTAAGGACGAGGTCGCGGGTTCAATTCCCGCCCGAGGCTTGTTACACTTTTTCGAGGTTTATCCTTGATCTTCGAACCGCCCACCATGTCCGGGTGACGCGCTTGCAGCGGCTTGACCGCACATTCACTCTTGGTAGCTGCCTCTTTTCAGATCGCCCCTCTTGGCAGACCACAGGATCGCGTCTGTTGCGACTGCCACAACTTGCGTCGTGAGGATGTCTGACACGTCAAAACCGGTAGCGACGCACCTTTCATATAATGGTCGGCATTCACCCGAGGTGACACAAGGGGTTAGCTGGCACGATGCGCAACCGTTAACTTTTTATACTATGAACATCATAGTTATTATTATCATGAGATATGTGGGAGGAGTGGGGGCATTTTCCTTTGCCACATCTCATAATGATAAGCTATGGCGACTGCTGAAATGCATAGCACTGCACTTCCAAAAAACACATAACAACCAGTACAATGGGTATCTGCTGGCAACCACGTGTGTATCGCTTTTTGCTACTCGCATTGACATCCGGAACTTTTGTGGTCCCATTCATATCCAACGAACAGATTTCGCACACATCTAACGAGTTATCTGCTGCATGGCGGGGGTTTTGCTGCAGGAGTGAATTGCCTGTACGTAATCTGTAAAGACTGTTGAAAAAGGAATATATCCTTAGATGCGTTTCGTTGGACGGAAAGAGATCGTCGGACATAATGGAAAGATGGTAAACCTGAAATTGGATTTGGCGGCATACCAAAAAAGGTAACTATCCGTGACAGAGATGGGGGAATAGAAAGATTATTGGAAAATGCACACTCAGAAAAAGGTGGTTCAAATGCAATGGACAAACAATAAATTCATAACAACGCTTGGAATCTCGATAGTTCTCGCATTCGGGATGATCTCGGTAGTCTTTGGCGTGATCCATCTATCATCTGGAGGTGCTAACCCGGTCCCGACGCCAGCACTGCTGATGGCGTTTGCGATCGTCTTTGTGCTTGGTTCGGTATTCTTCGAGGAGAGGGGTGCAGATAGGATCGGAGCGCTGGTCGGAGGCGGTATTGTCGCAGCGATAGTATCGCTCATCACGATGCTGGTATGCGGCGGTGTGCTCTACCTGCTAACTCCCGGAAGGGATGCCAGCATCGACGAAATCGTATCCATGCTTGCGGTCTGCATGGTAATTGGGATGGCTGCTTTCAGCTATCTGCAAGCGCATCGATGAAAACCGGTACAGTAAATCTCCCGCTGCACTATGGGCGTGCCCCGAGATGGCTCTTTGAGAGGATGGTCGGGTTATCGCGCGAGATCACCCGGATCATCATCTACGAGTACGGGGCAGATGAGTTCCTGCAGAGGATCGCAGACCCGTACTGGTTCCAGGCGTTCTCGTGCGTACTCGGGTTCGACTGGCACTCGTCAGGCACGACCACCACGACCTGCGGCGCGCTCAAGGTGGCGATCGATCCTGAAGAGATGGGGATCGCTGTTGCTGGCGGGAAGGGCAGGACGTCACGAAAGACGCCTGACGAGATCAGGGAGATATCTGAGTCGGCTGCGTTCTCGCTTTCGGACTACAGGGTGAATGATCTGGTATATTCGAGTAGGATGTCTGCGAAGGTCGATAATACGTGCGTACAGGACGGATACCAGTTGTACCACCACTGCTTCATCTTCACAGAGAAAGGCGACTGGGCAGTGGTGCAGCAGGGCATGAACAATGAGGACCGCTACGCTCGGCGGTACCACTGGCTCTCCTCGGATATCGAGCGGTTCGTCTGCGAGCCGCACCTCGGGATCTGCTGCGACCGGGTGGGCGCGGAGGGCGAGGTGCTTGACATGACCGCAGAGGTGAGCGAAGAGACACGGAAGACGAGTCTTGATCTTGTGAAGGATGATCCCGATCACCTGATGCGGTATTTCAGGTCGGACGCGAGCCAGACGACGTTGTTTGATTTTGAGGCGCAGTCGCCCAACTCCCCACTCAACTCCCGGTCTACCACGCCGCCCGCCCCACCATCTTCCCCCTCGCTCACGATGCCGGCGCATCATCCGGTTCTTGGCTGCGATCTCGGAAAAGGCGGGTGGAAGGTTCTGCGTAACGCGTATGAACTTCAGCCGGAGAGCTACGAGGAACTCCTCTCACTTACTGGGATGGGACCTGCGAAGATCCGGGCGCTTGCGCTTGTTTCTGACCTCGTCTTCGGAGCAGAACCGAGCTGGCACGATCCCGCGACATACTCGTTTGCGCACGGCGGCAAGGACGGGTATCCATATCCGGTGGACCGGGATACGTACGATCAGACGATCGAGGTGCTGCGGGATGCGATCGAGGGTGCAGAGATCGGGGAGAAGGAGCGGTACCGGGCGGTACGGCGGCTGGGGGAGTTTGTTTGATGGAACGGGTGGCAGATATGCTCTGATCGTTAATGTGAACAATCCCCCTCAAACCCCAGCGTCTCAACGGATTTGATTGGTTCTGCTTCATTGAACACTTTCGGGACGATCAGAAAGTCTCTCGCACAACAACCCCGCCCTCACTCGCCTTCGTCATGATCGCACGCCCCCCGGCGTCGTTGATCGCCGAAGCAACCGCGTCAGCACCCGAACCGCGGACGAGCGCAACGATGCACCCGCCGCCGCCAGCGCCCGTGATCTTCGCACCATACGCGCCCGCATCCCTGGCAGCGCACACCAGTCGCGAGAGTTTCGCGCTTCCGACGCCGATCGCATCAAGAAGCCCGTGATCGATGTTCATCAGTTCCCCGATCGACTGGTAATCCCCTCTCCCGATTAAGGACACGCCGATCCCTGACAGATTGTCGATGGTATCAAATATCGAGTCCATGACCACGGGATAGCCCTCACGCAGGATTCTGACGTTTCCCACGAGTTCTTTTGTGGAAGAGAACTCTTCTGTGTCCCCGATCACGATGCCGCACTCGATCAGCCGCAGTCTCGATGATGATACTCCGGGGTTTATCATCATGGTGCCGCCCATCGTTGAGACTGCGGTGTCGGTCGGCGATGCCGTGCCCTGGACATCCCGCTCGATCCGGTGTCCCACCTCTGCAAGCATGGCGCTGTCCATCATGAGCCGGAACTCGGCATTGAGCGCGCCAAGCGTTGCGATCACCGCAGCAGCCGACGATCCGAGTCCTGAGCCGACCGGAATCTCCGAATCGATCCGAACCGAGACCGGAGGAACAGCGAGCGATTCGATGCACCGCGAGATGTAGGGATGCACCATGTAATCGATCCCTGTCGTGCCGAGAATGGACGAGATCGTCGTCTGGTCAGATTCTGCGACTGTTGCGGTGGTGCGAAGGTTGATTGCGGATGCGATCGCTCGCTTGCCGTAGACTACCGCGTGTTCGCCGAAGAGATATATTTTTCCGGGTGCGCTGCAGGTTGTGGTCATGTTATCTCTCTTTATTCTCTGTTTGTGCTAATCTGTGAGAAGTCCCCGCTCTGGCTGGCATTAATCCTTATAAGTCGTGATGAAATAAGGTTCATCATTTTCTCATACTGCGCTGTCTTGATGTACACGATCACAAATCTCCAGATTCCAACGCATAAATCAACTTTTGACAGAGTCTGGAACTTATCCAGATGTCCTTACGTTTCTTTATTTCCCCAAGGCACTCTTTCAGTTGAGATCTGGAGAGCAGTTCTCTTTGATACAGTTCGATCAGAACACCCAATGTTCCTTTCACGGTCGTAGCAGCCGACTTTTTCCGGGCATTCCGAAGATTCATCTCTGCCACCTGTCGGGCATCGAAGTCATCAATGAAAAGATGATCGGCAGAAATTTGTAAAGCCAGTCTTATCGTCTCCAATTCGCCCCGATGCAATTCAGAAGGTGTGTCCAGCGGCACTTCTTCAATTTCACCTGACCGAAAAATTACAATCTCCCCACTCCGACAGAATTTGCCTACATCTATTGCATCTCTGGCTCCGATGACCAAGCCTGATGTCACCACCTCATGATACACCGTTTCCGGTATGATGAACGTGGGATAAATCGAAAATACCCTGTAGAGAACCCCGAGCTTTGCCAGCGCCATCAAGGGAACTGAGTCAGATACGGCAGTTATTTTTGCCATATTCACAGGTTAACTGCAACTTCCGGAGTTATCCTGGATTTGGCGAGTGATTCATCGTATCTGGGTTCTAATCCGTGGGCATAAGCAATTGATATCATTTCCCTGATGGAAATGCCTGCCAGCTCGGCAGCTTTCGCCAGAGACACGCCGCCTTTCTTGTATCTCTTTATTGCCCGCTCTATCCTGAACTGCTTCAACCCCAATTTCAGGATTTCGCATAAGGACGATTCCTCCGCAGGTAGCGTCTCTGCCAGATAGTCCGGTAATCGGAGTGTGACCGTTTTCATGGTTTCTGATCTGTTTTTGGAGGGTATTAATTTATTGCGTTGTGAGACTTTCCGGATGAGCTCGCCCGATTTGGCGAACCCGGATCCAGCCAAGCTTACGCAAGAGTTGTTCTCGTCCAGAACGTTCATGCGGTTACCGGCTCCGGAACCAGCTTTGGCGCATAAGTGGCGGGCGCCTCACGCGCCATGCGAACGGCTTCGGCAATCGCATCTCTGTCAATCTCGTAACGCCACTCTTCGATGATCGCTTCCCACGCCATGCCGCTCTCAACCTGTTCCAGTACATCCGCAACCATGATGCGTGTGCCGCGAAAGGTCGGTTCGCCGTGGCAGATGGCGGGGTCGGCTACGGTGCAAGCGCCCCATGTTTTTGTTTCCATGAATTACCTCCTGATTGGCTCTCTCATGATAGCTCAAAGCCCCAATGCGATCCGCAATCGATCTTCTATTTCATTCATTATATCCCGATCCAGTTCCCCCAAAACACGCAATACAAGCGACTTATCGAGTAACGCCAACTTGTGCGTCCGGAATACCGAGCGATATTTCAAACCCGCCCCGGAAAGGA
>JAYEFK010000127.1:0-6835 GCA_034658575.1 Methanobacteriota archaeon | reverse complement strand
AACTTGGGACACTACCGGAAAATCGACAGTGCCGTTCTCACGATTGCTCACCTAAACTCCCTGTCAAGGATTTTCTTCACTTGGTCCTTGTTCTGTATGCTGGTTGTAGCCGCTGCTACCTTCCCGTTCTTGAAATACACCGTGAATGGCAATCCCATGAAAGATGCGCATTCAGGCAAATTTCTTATAAAACTTGCCGCACGGATGTCAAAATCCTGGTCGCAGAGTAGGACATGGGGGTATCCCTCTTCCAAGTCTTCCATGATGTCATAAACAGGGATGCACATCGGTCCCATTCTCCCACAGCAAACCATAACATTTTTATTGTTTTCTATGGCTTCCTTAACCTCTTGTTCCGTTTCCAGATGTTTCAGATTTGTGTTCAGCATCTCATTTCCTCCTTTTGAATATATCAGACTTGTTGCAATATGCGCCCACATTCGGGTTGGATACGCCACGGCGCTTCGTATGACGTCTGCACCAAAACCATGCATTGATCGCAGAGAGATTTCCATGCCCACGGCATATAAGTGTTCTCATCATCGCGAGAGTTCCCGAAAAACCGTCTCCAATCTCATGAGCGTCCATACTCACTCAGCCGCTGGCTCTGTTTTGGCGTCAGCAATCTCTCTTAACCGCGCAACCGAAATCTTCTCCGGCTTCTCAACAGGTGCCGGGGGCGTATCGTACGGCAGCTTTGCAAGCGCATGGGCAAGCGCGGGAAGTATCTCATACTCTTTCTGGATCGAATAGAAACCGGGACGTGCCCCGCCGCCGCGGTCTGCGCGGCATCTTCTCGGATCTCCCGGAATAAAACCCCGTTCTTTGATAAACGCGCCCGGATCAATTTTCCGGATGGTGTTGACAAGCGCTGTGACTATCGCCTCTTCCCCGTGTATCAACATGCCGTAACAGGTCTCCTTGATCGTGACATCGGCATGGAGTTCATAGATCAGGAGATGCATCTCGCTTGGCAGTTCTGACGAGAGTACAACCAGTCTGGTAATCTTACCCATCCTTACACCTCTGTTACGTAAACGGTATCCACTTCCCCGATATCATGCAGTTTATCGAGATCGATAATTCGCCCGATGATGTTTGTGTACTCGAATTTCTCGCCGGATGGTCCGTATCTCGAATCGTCGGTCAGTTTCACGCCGATCATCTGGGCATATTTTGAAGATTGGCTTGTAACGCCGATCTCACCGGCTGACACGATCTCTTCCGGTACATTTTCAGGCATGACCTCTTTCTTCACCTCATGCACCCTGAATAGCCGGGTGTCCTCATACACTGCAAAGACCGGAAGCGCGCCGATCGGTGATTTGAGCAGCCCGAGAGCGTGGCGGAAGAACTCGATCGTCTTTGGTGCGAGATCGTCATATAATTTGATTCTTATGAGATTCTTCTGGGAAACCCCGTGCCCGGTAACCTCTCCGGCTTCCACGATCTCTATCGTAGTCTCGGGAGTCTGCTGCACGATCACATCGGAATCAGCGGTCTCCCCATCGCGACGCATGGTTATGCCGCGTTCTCTCATCTCCGCCTCTGCCGCTTCGAATGTCCTGCCAAGCAGCATGATGCGCTCAGGACTTATATCCAGCGCGATTGCCTGATCCTTCCCTACGAGCTGGATCAGTTCCATGCCGCGGATCACCGTACCTGCCACCGAGTGGCTCGGAGATGAAGTCTTGTCAAGTTTTGATATGAATATACGCCCGAGTCCGGCACCGTTCGACCTGACTGTTATTATGCCGGCTCTTCTCGGTTCTTTCTGCTCGAACGGGCATTCTTCTCCTTGCAGCGATTCTGTGGATGCAAACGCGTGTGTGACGGTGCTGAATGTTAGTGTGCCGTCCTTTACCGCTGCTAATAAATGTTCTGCGCCGTAGGGGGCATCCGGCGAGAGTTCAACCGCTGCATAAGTGAATATACGCATCCCTAACTCGATTCCGGTTGAGAGGTCTGCCGTCACGATCTTGTTGACGATCGTCTCCCACCGCTCGACAGGAGCGATGCCCGTTATCGAGTCGCCTGTATCGAGAGACTCAATCACACCCCTCCCGCTAACGATTCTTCCGAAAACGCCGCCGTCCGTCGGTGCTCCGTGTGCCGCGGTGTGCATTTGTTTCGATATGACCAGATAGGTATTGTCAGCAGCATAGCCGCCTGTGCCAAAGAGCACGTCCCACCGCACATATTCGTGATCCCTGTGAGATGGAGTGATGCCTGTTTTGAACGGTCCGAATGCGAGCGCGTCTCTTCCTGCCCACCTGACGTTGGAATTTGTGATCCCCGGTTCCGCATCCCGCCATACCTCCTGATGTGCTGACAGTTCGATCCCGATATCACCTTTCGTCGTACTGATCAGATACTCGGCAGTCGCTTCTTTCGACTCCTCGGTCCCCTTGATGATGGCTATGGTCGTACCTCTATAAGGTGCCTCTACATGTTTAAGCACATCCGCAAGCGTGGAGCCGTCAGGCACGGTGAGCGGCTTGTTATCTAGTTCGATATCGATCATGGCTTATACATCTCGTCGCGTTCGCCTTCATCGAGTTCGGTGATTACGGCATTCACGTCGCCGATCGCGGTGATCTTGCCGTTTCGCATCAGCGCTGCACGATCGCAGACATCCTCGACAAAGTCCATGTCATGCGACACGATTATGAATGTCTCGCCGAGTTCCTCTCTTGCCTCAAGGATCGACTTTGTCACATCGACTCGGGTCACGGGATCCATCGTCCCGGTTGGCTCGTCGAGAATGATGATTCTCGGCTCCTTGATCAGTATCTGCGCCATCGCAACACGGTGGGCTTCCCCGACACTTAGTTCATCGGGCATCTTCTCAAGAACCTCGCGCGCTCTCTCTTCAGTGAATCCCGCGGTCTTCAGGACGAGTATGGATTTTCGTTCGCCCAGTTCCCCTGGCAGTTCCAGTCCTATCGATTCGGTCAGGTTATCAAGCACAGTCCTGTGCGGGTAGAGCGAATATTCCTGGTGCAGGAGTCCGATGTGTTTGACTGCCCGCCCAGCCCGTTCAGCACCCCGGTCTGTCAGATCGATCCAATCATCCCCGATCCGAACATCGACATTCCCCGTTGTTGCATTCACAGAGCCGTTTAAGATCTTTGATGCGGTGGTCTTCCCCGCACCGCTGACACCGACGAGACCGAATATCTCGCCTTCATTCACCTCGAATGAGATGTTATCCACGGCACGCACAACACCACGGTCGACTGAGATGTAGGTCTTCTTCAGGTCATTGACCTTGATGATCGGCTCCCCGATCTCTGCTGTATATGATCCGACCGTGCCGACCATGCTCATGAACCGTTCGACGACCTTTTTTGGGTCACCCTGTTCGACGATCTCACCGTCCTCGAGCATTATTGCCCGGTCAGCAAGTTCTTCAACGACACCAGACCAGTGTGATGTGATCGCAAGCGTCATGCCATAATCATTCTTCGCAGCAACGATACTCTCGTGCACGGCTTCGGCAGTCCTCCGGTCAAGCGTTCCTGTGGGTTCGTCGGCGAGGAGCACCATCGGAGCCTTGGCAAGCTGCCGTGCAAGCACGACGCGCTGCTTCTCACCACCGCTTAATTCCCTTGCAACATGCATCATCCGGTGCGACAGATGCACCTGATCGATGAGATCCGCCGCCTTATCGACAGCTTCTGTTGCCGGGCAATTGATCTCGATGAGCGCGTTGATCACGTTCGTGATCACTCGTTCATCCCCGTAGAGCGCAAAGGTGCGCTGGAGCATGATCGCGATCCGGTTCGCAATGCTACGCCGCAACGGGCTATACTTGTCAAGCGATACGAAATCAGCATCCATCGGAGTTAGTTTGGTACCGCATTTCGGGCATGACGTTCCAACCTTGCTCGGCGGTTCGGCATGAGCACAGTTTTCACAGTATGCAATGTGATAGATAACCTCTCCGGAACTGGTTTCGTGTTCCTTGATACCTCTTAAGAGGTGCATCAGCACGGTCTTTCCTGCACCACTGCGTCCGAGAATCCCGATACACTCTCCTTCCTCTATCGTCAGATTGATATTTTTCAGAACCTTCTTGCCCTTGAATTCCATGCTCAGATTCTTGATGTCGATCATGGCTGTCATTTATACCTCCTATCTTCAAGCACTGTAGATTATCTTGATCAGATTTACGTATTCCTATCAACCTACATCAATTGTACTATATTAATCTTTCACACACTGGGAGTAATATGGCTTGCGCATGGCAACCGACCTCTCAAGCAATTTATGCATCTCTTCTTCGGATGCGCCCGATATGCTTATGAGATTGTCATTGCTGAGCAGACAACCTTTCAATTTTCCATCGGAGGTCACGCGCAGGCGGTTACAGTTCGCACAGAAGACAGAGTTGTCGATCGGTCGCACGAGTTCGACCTCTGCGCCATCGATCATATATTTCCTCCGCCTGTGCATCTGTCTCGTAATGATCTCGGATGCGCGTGCGCGCAGTGCGTCTTCGACCGCGCCCATATCAACAGTCTCACATATCCCTGTGAAATCCATCAGTTCGATGATCTGGAGTATAACGTCCTGGTTTGTCCGTGCGAAATCGATCAGATCCCATATCTCGTCGTCGTTTATCCCGCTTAAGAGTACCATGTTCAACTTAACCGGCGTAAGCCCGGCGTCCACAGCCGCGTACACTCCATCCAGCACCGAGTCAAGCGCATCGCTGCTGCCTCCTGTGATCCGCTGGTACCGGTCAGGATGCAGTGTATCCAGCGATATGTTCACGCGGTGCAAGCCCGCTTCTGCGAGATCGTAAGCATACTTTGAAAGCAGGGTCCCGTTGGTCGTAACCGAGACCTCGCGAAGAGCGGGCAGTTCTGCCACGATATCTACGAAATCGCTCCTGCAGAGCGGCTCGCCTCCTGTGAACTTGATCTTCTCGACACCATGCGCAAGCGCTGCACGCACAAGTGTTGTGATCGTGTCCCTGGCGATCTCGCTATGCGCGTGCGCGTGTACAACTTCCCCCTCATGGTGGCAGTAGATGCAGTTTAAATTACACCGCTGGGTGACGGATATGCGCAGACTCGTGATCCTGCGGTTGTACGAGTCGATCAGAGGGGGATATTCTTGCATTTTGTGTAACAGGTGCATGGTACCCAAATAAGTTGTGCGGTTCACGCGGTCAACTCAAGCGCTGATGCCCGAGTTCTGGCTCAATAGTTTTCAGGTATTCGAAAGCAGGGGTGGCAGACGCGGTACAAACCGCCCCATCTTGCAATAGACACCCCCCCGATCAAAGAATTAATCAGTGATGCGATCGCAATGGTTAGTACTATGTTCCCGAAGATCCGAATGCGCAGACTACGGCAGCCCGGGATACGAAATCTCGTAGCCGAGACACGGCTTTCGCCAGATGACCTGATCTGCCCGATATTCGTGGATGAGACTATAGAAAACCCAGTAGAGATCGGATCCATGCCGGGTCAATACCGTGTTCCACTGGATGCGGTTGCGGATGAGGCAAAGGAGATCAAGGATCTTGGGATTCCGGCAATTATCCTCTTCGGGATACCTGAGGCGAAGGATGAGGAAGCAATGAGCGCGTATGACGACGATGGCGTCATCCAGCAGGCGGTGCGGAGTATCAGGTCAGGAACAGACGGTCTGGTCATCGTAACCGATGTCTGCCTGTGCGAGTACACCACACACGGACACTGCGGCATCGTCGATTATGCTATGGAAACAGTACTCAACGACCCGACACTCCCGATCCTCGGAAAGGTTGCAGTCAGCCATGCCCGCGCAGGCGCGGACATCGTTGCGCCGTCAGGCATGATGGATGGCATGGTGCGCGCGATCAGGACTGCGCTTGACATCGACGGGTTTACAGATACACCGATCATGTCATACTCTGCCAAATACTGCTCATGCTTCTACGGTCCGTTTCGGGAAGCCGCAGACTCTGGATACGCGTTCGGAGACCGTAGCGGGTACCAGATGGACCCTGCAAACTCAGATGAGGCGCTTTCAGAGGTGGAACTGGACATCGCGGAAGGCGCGGATATCGTGATGGTAAAGCCCGCGATGCCATATCTCGATGTCCTCTACCGGATCAAGACCGCATACCAGATGCCGACCGCTGCATATCAGGTGAGCGGCGAGTATGCGATGATTGAGGCAGCCGCCGCGATGGGATGGCTCGACCGTGATCAGGCGATCTACGAATCGCTGCTCTCGATCAGGCGTGCAGGCGCTGACATGATTCTCACGTACTTTGCAAAGGACGCGGCACGGATGCTGCACGAGGATTTTGGGGCGCAAGCACCATGACGATCTGATTTGTGAGCATGATGTGTGATCAATGCGTGCGTTAAGGCGATAGTATTGGCGCCCGCCACTATCTCTCATCTGACTATGACAAAACTTATGAATATGTACCACTCAAATAGTACATATATGGATAAGCTGGAAGAGATCATTGTAGAATTTCGTGACTTCCTCCCCGCTACAAGTAACGGGGCTTCCTGCTTCCTTGCGGCTGCTCATGCAACCATCTCCACAGGCGTTAATTCCCCGCAGTCCGCGGGTACATAACGGATCACCTGAAGTGATCCGTCGATGCCACTGCCTGCAAGGGCAGGGCAATATCGGTTTTTGATGTTGATTGCGGCGTTATGATCTCGATCTATGACCGCCCCACAATCAGGACACCGGTATGTCCTCTGTGAAAGTGGCATCGACTGGATGCAGCCGCAAACAGAGCATTGTTTTGATGTGTTTCTTGGATTAACCAGTTCTACGACTCCACCAGCGTATTCTGCTTTGTAGGTCGTGAAAT
>JAYEFK010000126.1:0-22328 GCA_034658575.1 Methanobacteriota archaeon | reverse complement strand
ACGATATCTACGTATAAACAGCTACAATATCATGCCTTAAATCTACACACGTTCAATTTTTCACTTTTTACGTGCCTAACGTAAGACTAAAAGTTAGATAAGTAAGACCAAGAGTGCAGGGTAGACGGCTGAGCGGGAATTGCTGTACTAATTCTAATTCATATCCAATGGTCTATTTAAAAAATCGCTCTTGATTCCTGTTGTCTCATCCACTGGAAACACCTTTACCGATTGCGTATTCATAGCAAGCACGCAAATCATCAGCACCATAATACTTAAGTGCCACGATGGAGCCGGACTGCCAACTTATCAAGCATTAACAGGGTTTCAATCAGAATTCTATCCAGATCCATGACTTGCTGGAATCAAACATGGAATTTAACCGGGAGATGAGAGTTCATAAGAGTTCGTAGGGGCTGGTAAAATTTCTGCACCCTATTCGCTGCATTCGGGAAGCTCGATGGAACGTGTAAAATGATGTGTTTTCCTGAATTAATTTCGCCTATCTCAGTAGTACTTCAAGTAGATTTTGTCATACTACTCGCCACTGTGCTCGTCCAGCTTCATGCTTTTATAGATCCTCTTAGCCAGGTTCCAGTAATGATCAGTACCGGCTCTGCCTGCACCATAAGCTTCGTGCCAGCCGGCATGAACAGGCATATCCCTGTACAATGATTTGCGTCTCGCTTCAAGTAGCATCCTTGGAGAGTTCATAAAATCAGCCCCACAGATAACTTTGTTCTCTGTTTCGGATGATAACCACTTCAGCCATTTTAATCCTGTATGACTTCTCATTAAATGATGATCGAGGATTAACGTACTGACGTCCTGGGATAGTCGTTTAGCATTGCGCCACGCCCGCTGTGTCTGCTTTTTCGAAAGCTTGTTGGGCATATAGAGCGGAGGTCCGTCAGCCAATACGATATCAGGTTTCCAGTCCAGTATTTGGGAGATGGCTTCGTCATCAAGGAGCTGGATGTCAGAGGTGTGCACAAAGACTCGGTCTTCTTCGATCCTTGTCATCATCACCGTCTGCGGATTATTACGTTTGCCCCCATGAGATACTGGTTTGGAAAAGGTAACTACCCCATGCTTTATCCCTTCTGCGGAAGTCAAATCGTTTTTCAGGATAGTAGAAAGAGACTCCGCTCTTTTCTCTTCAATCGGATGCAGATGGGACTGGTTCTTAGCCCATATTTTGACGTCAGGGTTTAATCCAGTTATTTTTTTAATGCTGAACTGATAAGGATTCGCATCCGCTAACGGAATATGATCTCCATGAAAATGACTGATCACTATGTCGGTTGCTTCTGACCATCGTTGTATGATCTTTTTCTGTATCCTCTCATCCACTGCCACCTGAAAGGGGTGTGGAAGTAGCCCATATCTGTTGTAACCAAGCGCTATGCCCGGATCGATCAATATCCTCTGCTTCGCAGTCGTTACAAAACAGCAAAGACCTCTTACACCCAGTGATTCGGTTCCTATGATCTCTATGTTCATGTTATAATTTTTATAAAAATGTATGACTTTTAGTCTTATCCATTATCTCTGTATCTCCTGGACTCATCTGTAGTACTGCCCTTTCTGCTTCATCGTTGATAAAAACATTGCAATCACGCTGAAAAATCGGCGCCAATATTCAAATTATCCAAAACTTATATGTGACCCGCCGCCAACCAAGTATCATGGCATCGAAGATCTGGATTTCACAGACGCACGCTTCTTTTTTCAACAAACAATAGGTAAAACCATGCCGTCAATACTGATCGCAGGGACTCACAGCGGAGTTGGCAAAACCACCGTCGCAATGGCACTGATGGCTGCGTTTGCGCGTAGATATAGGGTTGCGCCGTTTAAGGTCGGACCTGATTACATCGATCCGAGCCACCACACCGCGATATGCGGACGCCCGTCCAGGAATCTGGACACGTTCATGATGGAGGAGGATGGCGTCCGCAATACGTTTGTTAGAGCGGCATCCGGTGCCGATATCTGCGTGATCGAGGGCGCAATGGGGCTGTATGACGGTATGGGTTCTGGCGATGTTGCATCCGCTGCGCATGTCGCAAGGGTGCTCGGTCTGCCTGTGATCCTCGTTGTTGATGTCAAAGGCGTCTCCAGAAGCGCCGCTGCAATCGTCAAGGGGTACTGCGACTTCGATAAACGGATCAACGTCGCTGGCGTAATTCTGAACAAGGTGGGGAGCCCGAGACACGGCGATATGATCAGAACCGCAATCCGGCAGGAACTCTCTGTTCCTGTGGTCGGAGAGATACCGAAATCATCGCGCATCGAACTTCCATCGAGGCATCTTGGGCTGTACATGGCTCACGAAGGCTATCGCATGGATTACGTGGCAGAACTAACATCGCTCGCAGAGAATCACCTGGATATGACCGCGATCCGGGATATTGCACAGCAGACCCGAGATGCAGGGTACGCGGCGGCGGATATGGGTGGTGGCGTGGGTGTTGGTGTTGGTGTTGGTGTTGGCGGTGGCGGTGGTGATGACGATGGCAACGATAATAGTGACGGCGGCGGCTCTACCCGGCACGATATCACGATTGGGGTTGCTCGTGACCCTGCTTTCTGTTTCTATTACGCCGAGCTGATCGATTCATTGAAACGAGATGCAAACCTCATATTCTGGAGTCCGCTTGCAGACGATCTGCCAGAAGCGGATGGGTTCTATTTCGGGGGCGGGTATCCTGAGCTGTACGCAAGGGAACTGTCAGCACGCAGCAAGACCGGAAAAGAGATCAGGGACGCTGCCGCGGACGGGGTTCCGATCTATGGCGAATGCGGGGGCATGATATACCTCTGCGAATCCTTAATCGATCTGGACGGGAACGCATACCCGATGGTGGGCGTGCTTCCGGCAGAGACTGCGATGACAAACCGGTTGCAGGCGCTTGGATATACCGATGCAACCGTATCCGGTAACCCGGTCGTTCCGAGAGGCAGGATTCGCGGGCATGAGTTTCATTACTCAGAGACTGATTGCGCGCCTGATGTTAGATTCGCATACCGGATGAACCGGGGAAAAGGCATCAAGGACGGGATGGACGGGATGGTTGAGTATGCCACGCTCGGAAGTTACATGCATGCACCGCCGAGTTTTGATGTGAGCCGGTTTATCGAGTCATGCAGACGGCATGTTCGCTGAAACCGAAAGGATCGATTTAAAACTCTCTGTGCTCTCTCTTGTCCTCTGTAGTTAAATCCGGTGACTTTTGCCGCTTTTGTGGGATCGATTTGACCACAACAAAAAATACCTCTTTTGCGTGAATACCGCGGATACAGCAGCAGTGAGTAATGCTCGGGTAACTTGTGGATAAAATCAGCGGAATCCGTGTTAATGGATGCGCCGCTGCTGTCGCAGTCAGTGGCTAAAAACCCTTATCAGCTACTAATTTACATAGACTCCGGGTTATCTGTTTGCCACACATTACTCGAGCATATTCGACAGCGAATCCATGCACGGATCACACCAATTTTTATCCACCGTTCACTTGAACCGGATTCACAGGGTATTCTGCGACACCTGAAGATCTGATGACCTCAAACCCCCACAAAATTTATATAGGAGTACTTCATAATAATAATAATGTGAAAAACTCGGTGTCGATCTACCCAACCGGGATAGAGCAACATCACGAGCCAATCGCATCGACGGCACAATGGCGTCGGATCTCCAGATCGATATCCGAAGGCGTGCCGATGGCGCGAGCCAGGGATACCAAACCAAACAGGGGGATAGTAAAATGAACGAACTCATGGAGTCACTTGCCCGATCACTCGGAGACGGGGACTGGACAGTGCGCCGCGGTGCTGCGGAAGCACTCGGGAACATAGGGGATGAAAGATCGGTTCGACTGCTGATAGACGCGCTTGTGGATGTGGATCGGTGGGTACGTGACGAAACCATCGAAGCACTCTGCAAGATTGGCGAACCCGCAGTTGAGCCGTTGATTGGAGCGCTTGGAAACGAAGATGTGCGCAACGAAGCGGTCGATGCACTCGTTAGCATCGGTGAACCCGCGGTTCTGCCGCTTATCAAAGCGCTTGAGAACGAAGACATGCGCGCTGGGGCGGTCGAAGCGCTCGGCAGGATCGGTGACGAAAGAGCGGTTCTGCCGCTGATAGACGCGCTTATCGATGAGGATCGCGAGGTGCGCTGGGGAGCTGCCGGTGCGCTCGGCAAGATCGGAGACACAAGAGCGGTTGGTCCACTGATACACGCGCTTGCAAAGGGCTTTGGCGGGTGCGCGATAAGACTGCCGAAGCGGGGCGGATTGTCGCCACAGTAACTACGGTGACGAGAGGTCCGGAGGGTGGGGTGAAAAATTCACTCCACCCACAGACGTAGACTTAATATTACAACCTTGCTGGCGTCGAGTCCTCATGCGAGTACTGGACACTCAACGACATCGCCAGCAGAGATGGCTTCGCATGTTGGAGGCTATGGAGCAAGTATTCAGGGGACATGGTGAGTGAGGAACGTCGAAACAGAGAGTGAATTTTGATTCACAAGCGATTCGATCAATCTACCATATTGGATCGATTTATGAGAATGATTTAAATATGAAAGTAACTACGCTATAATATGCTGTGGAGTGAGTAAATATGGCAGGTATTGAGAAATCAGAAATGCAAACAGATGTAAACGAACTCATAGAATCGCTGACCGGATTGCTTGAAGACGATGACTGGAATGTACGCGTGGATGCGGTCGGGAGACTTGACGAGATGGGTGGTGTGAGCGCGGTTGAACCACTGGTAAAAATGCTTGGGGATATTGATGGGGATGTACGCCAAAGAGTGGTCGAGGCACTTGTCAGGATTGGCGAGCCCACGATTGAGCCCTTGATAGAGGCACTTGACGATGCGGATGTGCGTTGGGCTGCTGCCCGTACGCTCGGCGAAATCGGCGAGCCGGCAATCGAGCCTTTGATAGAGGCACTTGATGAAGATGACGAGGGGTATATGAAGGCTGTCGCCTGTGCATTTGGTTGGATTGGTGGTGAGAGGGTTATTGAGCCTCTGCTGAAGGTCCTCGGTGGTACAAACTGGGAGGTGCAGAACGCCGCTGCCGAAGCGTTTGTCGATATTGGTGAGCCGGCGGTCGAGCCGCTGATAGACGCATTTGAGACTGGAGATGTATATATGCGCCAGGGCGCGGCTTGGGCACTTGAGATGATTGGTGACGAGAGGGCGGCTCTACCGTTGATAAAAGCACTTGAGGATGAAGATGAATGTGTGCGTTATGCTGCCGCATCTGCGCTTGGTGGAATTATTGATGATCGGGCTATTGACCCCCTGATAAAAGCACTTGAAGATGTTGATGAAGATGTGCGTCAGGTGGCTGCCCGTGCGCTTGGTGGAACTGACGATGAGCGGGTGATTGAGCCTTTGACAAAAGCACTCGAGGATGAGTGTGATGCTGTGTACTGGAGTGCCACCTGCGCACTTGGGTGGAGTGGTGATGAGAGGGCGATTGAGCATTTGATAGAAGCACTTGGGGTTGGCGAGGGGGGCATATGTAGGGAGGCTGCCACTATACTCTGCGATATTTTTGGTAAACCAGCAGTTGAGCCTTTAATAGATGCGCTCAAGGACGAAGATATGGTCGTGCGTGCGAATGCTGCCTATATGCTTGGTGAAATTGGTGATGAGAGGGCGGTCGAACCTTTGAAAGAAGCACTTGAGGATGATGATGAATGTGTGCGCCATGCTGCTGCGCAGGTGCTTGATGATGAAAATGAATGCGTGGGTGCGCTGATATGCCGCAACGCGTCTGGTGAAATTGAAGATGCAAGCACAGCCGCGCTGCTGAGACAACTCCTCGGTGACGGCGACGAAGCGGTAAGAGACTCCGCGGAGGGGTTGTTAGAAGCCATAAGGCAAAGACCCGGAGATTAGGGCGAAAGCGTTTTGCAGGGGTCACACCCCTGCGACCCCGCGCGTCACGATCTCCTCGATCGCAGCCCGAAGTGTTTCTTCGTTGTCATACCGCGAGACGATATCATCCAGCCGGTCCGCATCGAGATCCTTCATCCGGAGTGCAAGCCCGGTCATATTCGGGATCGCACGTACCACGTTATCGACGATTGTGACGGTTGCCGCCTTCGCAGTCCTTGAAAGTGGATTCAGATCGATTGCGATCACGGATTTGCCCATGTCTGCCAGCACCTGACACCGGTCACCATCCTCAAGCGGCACAAGCACTACATCCGCATCATAGATGCCGCTCTTGCATACCCGCGATCTGGGATGATCCGGCGGGAGTGGGTGAAGCGCTGTATCAGGACTTATCCCAAGCACGCAGGATGCGCCATGTAGGCGAAGATGATCCGCAATCGCACGTACCCGCCCTTCTGTCCTGTAAAAGAGATTTATCTCGATTCCTGCATCGAGAATCCTGCCAAGTTCGATGATCTCGCCTGGAACCAGCGCTGCGACATTACCGTTTACCGAGAGCACCGGGCGGCTTGCAGCAAGAAGCATCGCGACCGCTGCCTCTTCCGCACGTATCGCCGATTCGGTTGTGCGTTCGCCGAGCAGATAGTCAAACGCCTCGCCGCGCCCGTGCGCGATCAAGCCAACTTGCGAGGTGATGCCTGCGCGGACGCCATCGGTCAGACGTTCTCTTATGCAGAGGGACTGGTATCTGGGATGGGTCGTTGGGATGGTCATAATTAGATAATATAGTTCATAGACTTGCGAAGTGCATACGGATGCCAGCGTGATAGCGCAAGCGTCGACACCAGAGGTGTTGCCCGAGCATCTTCAGGTTGTTATTGGACTGTATCTATTCCATCTACAAATTTTTACAAAACTGAGGTTCTTTGTTCTTCGATAAAATTTAGCATCAGCCGTAATGAGTGTGAAACCTATCGCTTTTGCCAACGCAGCATAAAATGCATCGTAGATCGTGACGTTACGGATGAACGCAAGATTTATTGCTGATTTCATAATTTAATCCGGCTTTTATCTCGCAGTCTCGCAGATACAAGTACCTCCAATCTCCTCTCAACTATCTCCAATGTATCCATTTCATTTTTAAATATTTGCTTTTGCATTTAATAACCTCTCCCTCTTCAGTTTTGTTTTTCACCTTATTTAACGATTCAGTGTTCATTCTTGTACATTTGTGAACTGATTCACATAATGCATCAGGCACCCGCTCAAAACCAGATGAGATAAGATGGCAACTTCGTCTGGAGGGCAATCTTTATACAATATGGCGGGAATGATAGATATTAACTGGAGACGGTAAAGGAGTTTGTACATGGATAAACCAAAGATATGCATAGTCACGCAGACGCCCCTGCTCAGGTTTAAACTGCACTACGGTGAGTTGCTTGATAAATACGGGATGCTTCCGGATACTGTGCCTTTTAACTACCTTACAGAGGGTGTGGATTATGAGTTTACTCCCGGAGGCGTCCCGAAGATGGTTTATCCGATGCAGAATCTGATGATCGAGAAGGGTTTGATCGATGGTGCGCACTGGATATCACTGAACACGATGGGACCTGAGCGCGTGCTCGTCGACGATATTCTCATCCACAACATCTCGCTTGAGCACAGGTATGTCGCGCCCTACACCCGGCTTAAGGAGCGGCTATGGGCAGAGACACATAACATCGAGTGCAGACCGGTTGGCGCAGTCGAGTTCTCTGCTTATGCACGGTACAACTGGCTCTGCGCAGATAAGATGTTTAAACTGCTCCCGATCGATATCTTTTATATTCACGATTTCCACCAGTTGCTCGTCGGGAACATGATCGGGCTTGCAGCGCCAACGGTGTTTCGGTGGCACATCCCGTTTAACCTGGATCACACCTCCGGTTATATCAGGCGGTTCATCATCCGGTGCATCGAGTCCTTTGGCGGGGTCATCGTCAGCTGCAAACGGGATCTTGAGGGCTTGATACGGGCTGGCTATAGGGGAAGGGCATACCAGACATACCCCTACATCAACCAGTACCGGTGGACCGATCCGTCAGACGCTGAGTCTGACGAGTTCTGCAAGCGATTCGGAATACGCGAGGATGATACGCTCATTCTAACTGTGGCAAGGATGGATCCGATAAAGGGACAGGATGTTGCGATCAAAGCACTCCAGCAAGTACCAAACGCAAAATTGATGCTTATCGGAAATGGCAGTTTCACAAGCAGCGAGAAAGGCGGTCTGGCTCATCCGAAGGGGTCTGATTGGAATGTGTACCTGAAAAAACTTGTGAGCGATCTTGGACTGGAGGATAGAGTTATATTTACCGGATTTATGCAGGATAACGTCCTGAAAGCAGCATACAAACGATGCGATCTGCTGGCGTTCCCATCTCACACAGAGGGCTTTGGCTTGGTCGTGGTGGAGGCATGGATGTACAAAAAACCGGTTGTCGTGAGCACTGGTGCCGGCGTCTCGGAACTGGTGATGGATGGGGTTAATGGGTACACATTCGAGCCCGGGAACATATCTGAACTGGCAGAGAAGATTAATACAGTGTTGGCAAGCCCGGATGATGCCGAATGCATCGGGGAACGAGGTTATGAGGCTGCCGCGCAGTGTTATATCGGGGAAGGCGCAAGCGCGGTCTGGGACGTATGGAGCGATGTTATGACAAGATTTGAGCACTAAAATGGAGGAGAATATATGACTGATCTTAGATTCTACAGGGCGCGATACCAGTTCGAACTTACAGGAAAGAAGGCAAGAGATATTCCCGAGTTGCTTGCAGCCATAAAAGAGATCGATGAGAGTTCTATCTTCGACCATGTCTATCATGCACTCCTTGATGCCCACTTCCTCCCAACCTGGTATCCGAACGATTTTGCGTACTGGATCGCTGATACGCTACACGAACCCGTGCTTGCCGAACGACTTGCTGACCTTGACCTGCGTGAATTCCCAGACTTAGAGTCGCTCAGAAAGAGGATTATCCTAATAATCGAGGATTATGTGGCAGTGCATGATGTTAGCCGCAGGGCTGACATAGGTCAGGAATTCCATTTCATCAGGTGCATCAGCGTCACCTTCCCGACAAAATACGTGGTGACAAACATGAACGAAGTACTGGAGACCATAAAGGAGATCGATCTGGACTCGATATTCTACTATTTCATTGCAAGCAGGCTGCTTGGCGGGGAGCACTACAAGGAACTGTCGCGCTGGATACTCAGGAACGATAGCCATAAGTTGATAGAAAAGCTGGATAACATCTACCCTTATGGATTTGCAAACATGGACGCCCTGAGAAATGAGATCGTGAGGATCATTGAAGGATATTTCTGGGAGAATATATGAACAAAACGAGATCGATCTGGGATTATGAGGATATCGTTGAGCGGGGGCTGCTCGAAGACCTTGAACTGCTTGCAGAACACATACCAGGCAGGGTTCTGCACATCAACGCCACGTACTCAGGTGGAGGCGTGGCAGAGATATTAAGCAGCATGATCCCACTACTAAAGGGGCTTGGTATCGAGACCGAATGGAAGGTAATACGAGGGGATGACGCGTTTTTCTCTATCACGAAAACTTTTCACAATGTGCTTCATGGCAGGGTAAATGGTGCAGTCGAGGTTCCTGCAAAGCACGATCCGGTCAGCGTGCTGGACAATCTCGACAGAGAGATCGGAGAACTCACCCAAAGAAAGGAGATGTTCGAGACGTACCTGCACTGGAATAAGATCAATTCAGAGGAGCTGGATCTCGATTCTGATTTTGTATTCATCCACGACCCCCAGCCAGCTGCACTGATCGATGCGAAACAGAGAGGAAAGTGGATATGGCGGTGCCATATCGATGTCTCGAACCCTGATCCGCTTGTCTGGAACTTTCTAAGCGAATCAATCTCAAAGTATGACGCATCGATCTTCTCGACACCAATGTTCGCCAGACCGGATCTCGGGATCAGGGAGTATCTTGTGCCGCCTTCCATCGATCCACTGAGCGACAAGAACATCGAACTCTCACAGGGCGATATCGGCAGAGTCCTTGATAAATATGGAATCTGCATGGATAAACCGATCATAACGCAGGTGTCAAGATTTGATCGGTTGAAGGATCTTCCTGGTGTGATAGATGCATACAAACTGGTTAAAAAGCGGATCGACTGCCAGTTAATCCTTGCAGGAGGCGTAGCAGCGGACGACCCCGAAGGTATGGGTGTCTATCGCGAGGTCATGGAGAAGGCGGATGGCGAAGAGGATATCCACGTGCTGCTCGGGTCCCCACCGTTTTCCGATATCGAGATCAATGCATTCCAGCGGGCATCGACCGTTATCATGCAGAAATCGCTGAAGGAAGGGTTCGGACTGGTGGTTTCAGAGGGGCTCTGGAAAGGAAAGCCGGTAATCGGCGGAGCGACAGGCGGAATCCCACTGCAGCTCATAAATGACGTTACAGGGTATCTTGCGCATTCGGTCGATGGCGCGGCGTTCAAGATCGCAAATCTCCTCAAGAATCCGGAACTTGCCCGGAGACTCGGAGAAGCTGGAAAAGAGCATGTCAGGAACAATTTCCTGATAACGAGGCATCTCAAGGATTATCTTCTCACCATGATCAGTCTTGAGAACCCGTCAGGAACTATCAGGTTGTAAAAAAAAGCAAAATGGCGAATTTGATATTATCTCATTCGCCTGACTGCATAAGCAAGCATGCCTGTGACTACCAGCAATGAAGCTGTGTATCCGGGTGTGCTCTTCTTTGTCTCCGTCTCTGCCGCCTCAGTTTCCTCTCCCTCAGTCGCTGTTGTCGCCGGGGTCTCTACTACTTTGCCTGTTGCAGGGGTTTTGATCGATTCTGCTACCGCTGGCACGCTGGTTTCAGGATGGCATACCGAACAGGTTAGTTCCCTCTGTGTTGGTGGCACAACCGTTATCAGATGCAGCCCTGTCAGGTCATGGCAGTTGCTGCACTGGGGAAGGATCACCACACCTTCTGGCATGTGGCATTCCTCGCAGGTCGCCAGACCCGGCAGATGGATCAGGTGTGGGATCACATCCGCATCCAGGTCCCGTCCCTCCTTGTTGCCTTCGGGTCGGTGGCACATGTAACAGATCGATGTGTTCGTCTCTTCGCCATGGATATGCACAAGGTCATCCTGTGTGTGGCAGTCCTGGCAGAGAATGGTCACTCCTGCATGTTGCAAGGGCTTTACGATGTCTGGTGCGGTCTTATGACATGCCTCGCATCCCTGATGCACATCCACGAGATCGCGGTGGCAGTGTGCGCAGACCGTTGTATCGAGGATCTCGTTGTTGTGGTGGGTATTGATGTCCCCATGACAGTACGTGCAGTCCTCGGTCTCCACCTTCTTTATATGCACATCGTGAATCGTGCCGTAGTGGCATTTCTCACACTGCGGGATTGCAATCTCGAGCGCCTCGCCATGACAGGCTTCGCAGGTCACCAGATTCTGCTTCATCTTCGCCTCATGAAGTGTATGTGGCGAGCCGGGGTGACACTTCGCACAGTCAACATTCGCAGCATCCAGTGCGATCGTGCCAAACTCCACCTCAGAATAAACTGACATAGTCCCGATCAGTAGAATAAGTATTGCAAGCAACATCGGTGTTCGTCTCATAGTATTCGCCTCTCGATTATTATCGATTGTAACGATATGATTTGCGTTTGGGTATATATTGCTTTTCCTGCGAACGCACCCAGGTAAGGCATGACCCCCCGTCAAATCACAAGGTTTAAATCATCACCGCCTTCATGTTTAATGTATGCGCCTATTAGATATGATTGCAATTCTCGAGGAGATTGCACCTCCTGAACTTGCTTACGAATCAGACCGGGATCGAATCGGGCTGGTGCTCGATCGTGGGAACAATGTGAACAAGGTCGCTGTTGCACTGGATGCCACTGACTATGTGCTCGAAGAGGCTGCACGCGAGGGTGCGGATCTTCTGGTCACGCACCACACCCCCATATACGAGCCGATCCACAGGATCTCAAAGAGCCTGTCAGACTCGTTAAAGATCGCTCTTGAGAGCGAGATCTCGATATATGTGATGCACACGAACTATGACCGGGCACCTGGCGGCGTCAACGATGTGCTTGCGGAAGTGCTCGAACTGGAGGATGTCGAGGAACTGGAACCGGGACGCATCGGAAGAACCGGATACTCGACAACATCGGAATTCGCAGAGTTTGCTGCGCGGCAGTTAGGCGTCCCGGTCAGATGGATCGGTGAGCGCAACATCGAGACAGTGATGGTCATCGGCGGCAGCGGTCTAACCGGGGAGTTTGTGAATACCGCAATCGTTGGCGGCGCGGATCTCCTGCTGTCAGGAGAGATCCGGCACGACGCGATCAGGAAGGCGCATAATCTGGCACTCATCGATGCCACGCATTATGCAACCGAAATTCCTGCAATGAAGCGCCTATGTGAACGACTGCCTGTCGATACGGTCTTCATCGATCATGTACCCGATGTCAGGTGGGTGGACAGCACCCATACAGCGCAGCCGGAAACGCCGGCGTGGCGGGTATAGGCACTGCTACGCCTGTACATTCCTAAGCAAGGATTTCCAGCGCTTTATCGACATCGACGCCATCGTGTACGATCGCTGCAACCGCTCGCGTCATCAGTGTCGGATCGTTCGCCTGAAACGCATTTCTACCGACAGCAGCGCCCTTTGCACCTGCTTCCATCGCGCCTTTGATCATCTGCAGGAACTCCCTATCCGTATTCGTCTTTGGTCCGCCTGCGATCACCACGGGAACCGGGCAGCCCGCAACCACGGTCTTGAATGAGTCCGGATCGCCTGTGTAGTTGGTCTTGATGATATCCGCGCCAAGTTCAGCGCCGACGCGAGCCGCAAGTGCGACTGCTACCGGGTCGTGCTGGTTGGGGATGGCGGCACCTCGCGGGTACATCATAGCAACGAGCGGCATGCCCCAGTAATCACAGTCATCCGAGACTGTACCAAGATATTCGAGTTGATCCGATTCGGTATCAGAACCGATATTGATATGCACGCTCACGGCATCCGCGCCGAGTTTGATCGCCTCTTCGACGGTGCATACCGGCACCTTGTTGTTCGGATCAGGTCCAAGCGAGGTGGATGCGCTCATATGGATGATAAGTCCGATATCGTGCCCGTATCCGCGATGCCCGTGCTTGATCATCCCTTTCTGCATGAGGACTGCATCTGCGCCGCCCTCTGCAACCTTGTTTATGGTCTCCCCGATGTTTACGAGCCCTTTTATCGGACCCTCTGATATTCCATGATCCATCGGAATAATCAGCATGTTTCCGCTCTTCCTATCGAGGATCCGTTCAAGCCTTACCTTCTTTCCTATTTCTGGCATGGTTTCACCATTTCATTCATATAATGCGATATTACAGAACCGGTGATCTTATAAGTATTGTCTGATCAGAAAACTGTCCGATGCCAACACAATAGTTAAGTATAAGATACTTCAAAGTAGTCTACTATGGAGTATCCAACCTGTATAGACCGGCAGCAGGATCTAACAACACTGAGAGAGCGGTTCAGCAGAAGAGGCGCGGAATTCATCGTAGTATACGGAAAGAGGCGGATAGGGAAAAGCACGCTCTTACAGAAATTCATGGAAGATACAGACGGAGTCTACTTCTTTTGCAGAATCGAATCCCAAAAAGAGATGTTCGAACGATTCTCTTCGCAGATTGCAGAGGAGATGGGCATGGAATATCTTAAAGGAGCGCCTTTTACGACATGGGACTCCCTTCTCAATTTTTTTATCGAGAAGAAGACCGGCAATTTCGCGATAGTCTTCGATGAGTTTCCATACATGGTCAGTGCAAACCCCGCGCTTCCTTCAATATTTCAGGATTACTGGGATAGGAAGATCAAAAAAACTAACCTGAAGATTATAATCTGCGGATCATCGATTTCCATGATGGAATCGCTTCTTGGGTATAAATCCCCATTGTATGGGCGAAGAACTGCACAGATAAACGTTTACCAGATGGATTTCAAAAATTCGTGTAAATTTCTGGAGAACTACTCATTCGAAGAGAAAATAACTATTTATTCGATCTGTGGGGGAACTCCCGCATATCTTATCGAGTTCGATGGCACACCCATCCAGAGATGCATCGAGGATAAGATATTCAGGAAAGATGCTTTTATGTATAACGAAGTGCCGTTTCTCCTGCGCGAAGAGTTGAAAGAACCTCGGATATATTTTAGCATATTGAATGCAATTTCTATCGGTAAAACAACGCTATCTGAAATCATAAACCACACCGGATATGAAAAAGGTATAATAACCAAGTATATATCAGTACTATCTGATTTGAAACTCGTAAATAGGATGATATCTGTTACCGAAAGCGCAAAATCAAGAAAAGGTATCTATGCCCTTCACG
The DNA here is from genome assembly GCA_034658575.1 of Methanobacteriota archaeon. GTDB lineage: Archaea > Halobacteriota > Methanosarcinia > Methanosarcinales > Methanogasteraceae > Methanogaster_A. The sequence goes on along the minus strand of JAYEFK010000126.1, from coordinate 7,947 downwards.
ATAATTTCTTTATGTTCTGGTTCAGATACATTTTTAATAATATGGAAATGATAGAAAAGAATCTATCTGCTCAACTCGTGAAATCCATTATGGGACATAATAACGAAATATGCTCGCGTGTATTCGAAAAGATTTGCATCGAATTTTTACTAATGAAGAAACCATTCGAGTTCACCAGCATCGGCTCATGGTGGTACAGGGGCGACGAAATTGATATAGTTGCCCTAAACGATATCACAAAAGAAATATTATTCTGTGAATGCAAATATACAAACAGGATGCTTGATACGGATGTTTATCGGAACCTCGTTGACAAGGCAGGATCTGTAAAATGGGGAGGTGCTGGGCGGACGGAGATTTATTGTTTGATATCAAAATCAGGATTTACTAAAAGGATGAAAAAACTCGCTGCAAATGATAATGTACTGCTTTTAGACCTGAAAGATCTTGAAAAGGAATTTATTGGCGGCGACGGCAAAGTCTCCCAACCAGACGGTGCTGATCGGTCAGCATATATATCATCAGATACAGATCAACGCCTATGAACCGGTTTGCGCTACTTATACTCGTATCTCTGGCACTCGTGGCGTCTCATGCGAGTGCGGCAGGTTTTATAGATGGCACCGACTCCAGCGTATACCGCTCAGTGGGCTACTACCCAGGGCCACCCGCACACACCGATGCTCCTGCGCTCGCTGCAAGCCTGTCCCAGCAGATTCCCTATCCTGCACAGCCCGGCGAAGAGGTTACGCTGCTAATCAAGACAAGGAACTATGGCGACGAACCGGCAGAGGATGTCATCTGGTATCTGGATGTGCAGGAGCCGTTTGAACTGAAAGAGACCGAAGAAGCGACCCAGACGCTCCCCGAACTCAGATGTGGCGAGACTGCGAATACCGAGTATTATCTGACCGTGGATCCTGATGCGCGGTCTGGTGAGTATATACTTGATCTCAATATCACCTATAGCGGGGATTTTGATTCTAACCGTCACTACCTCACCACGAAGAGCATGACCGAACTCACGATCCGGGTGATGGGGCATCCTGATCTCGTCCTCATCGATGCCGACATCCCGGAAGCAGACCTCAAATCCGAGTTTGTTGCAAATTTCTCGATTAAAAATGTGGGAACCGGACCTGCAAAGAATGTAAAGGTCTATTTCAAAAATCAAACCAATATCCTTCCGAAGATGTCCATCTACTACATTGACACGATATCGCCCGGAGCGACCGCGCTCATCGAGTCCGGTTTCTTCGTCGATACCACCACACCATCCCAGCACCCCCTGCCGATTGCGATCCATTACGAGAACGAGACGCACGGTACACAGCCAGCGCAGGAATATTCAGTGCTGGTTCCGGTATCGAGTGGAAACACGCTCTTCGTCTATCTCGATTCGCAGTACGAACTCACTGCTGGCGTGATCGGAGAGATCACCATCGGTGTTGCGAACTGCGGGCTTGCGCGGGTAAAGCACGTCGCGTTGGCGATAGCGGATGGGGATCGGTTCAAACTGATCGACAGCGACACGAGATATATCGGAGACATCGAGAACGACGATTACGATACTGTCGATTTCAGGATCCTGCCTGAGTCGTCAGACTGCAGTAATGTGACTGTAGATGTGAGTTACGATGATGATTACGGTAATACGTACAGTATGACGACAGAAATACCGATAAAAGTTTACACTTCTGAAGAGATGAAAGCGATTGCACCTAAGAGTGGTGGATATACAGGGATAATCATTTCAGCACTCGTTCTGCTGCTTGCGTACCTCTTTAGAAAACGCATTAAAAGGATTATATCCAAATGAAATTCTCGGATTACTTTCGGTTCTGCTACAAAGGATTGGTACAGCGGAAAACCCGGAGTTACCTGACTATCATCGGCATAGTGATCGGGATAATGGCTATCGTTGGATTGATCTCGATCGGAGTCGGGATGCAGGTCTATATGGACGAGCAGATCGGGAAGATGGGTGTAAACAAGATTATAATAATGCCGGTGCCGCCGGGCGGCGCGTTAGGTGGTCCGACTTCCGCATCGACGTACTTCACGGACCGGGATGTGAGGACTGTCGAGAAGGTGCGGGGGGTCGATGCGAACAGTTACATGGTCTACCGGACCTCGCTTATAACCTACAAGGATATCGACGCCACTGCACCGGTTGTCGGCATGGTGCCGTCGATAGCAGAGGACGCGTATTTCGATGTCCAGGGGTATAAGGTTGAATCAGGGAGGGGGCTGGAGGATAAAGATACTCATAAGATAACGATTGGGTACTTGATTGCGTATAAGACTTTTAAAGTCAGGGATAGGTACAAAGAGGTCAAGATAGGTGATAAGATCGAGATCAAGGATCAGGGGTTCAAGGTAGTCGGGATCATGGAGGAGATCGGGAACCGGGATGATGACATGACGATTAGCATGAGTCTCGATGATGCAGAGCGGCTTTTCGACGTGAGCAATGAATATGACTTCTTCTTCGTGAAGATAAAGGAAGGATCCGACTCCGAAGATGTCGCAGAGCGTATCAGGGACAGGCTTGAAGATGAGCATGATGAGGAGGATTTCACAGTCCTGACAGCAGCACAACTCTCAGAGACCGTTGGTGGAATACTTTCAGCGGTATCCGCAGTCCTGATCGGGATCGGCGCGATCTCGCTTCTCGTTGGCGGTGTCGGGATCATGAATACGATGTACACTTCGGTTGTGGAGAGGACGAGAGAGATCGGGATATACAAAGCACTCGGAGCCGAGAACAATACGATATTGATGATTTTTCTGGTAGAATCAGGTTTGATCGGTTTAATTGGAGGTTTTATCGGGATGGTACTCGGTTTCGGGATGGCACTCATGGTGGAGATTATCGGAAAGGGGATGGGTGTCGGTCTCTTACATGCATGGATCGCGTGGGAGCTTGCTGCGTTCGCGCTCCTCTTCTCATTCTCGATCGGGGTTCTCGCCGGATTCCTGCCGTCCCGGTCCGCATCGCAGATGAATCCAGTGGATGCGCTGCGGCATGGGTGAGGGAATGGTTAATTGACGCGATCGTATCCATTAGGGGATTTCCGCTCGATCGAGCAGCGTTTATGTGAGTTTTACAACCGAACTTGGAACTACTCAGGTACCTAAACCACCATCGGGGGACTTCACTGTGTAGGAACTACCGGGACATGGGGCGTACTGTAGCCAAACAGGGAATTTAACCGCAGAGTGCGCAGAGGGGCGCGGAGTAGGAATAACGGGCTAACCGCTCTGCGTTTCTCTGCGCCCTCCGCGGTTATTTTTCTTGCCAGAAAGTACAGAATCGCAATCGAGCGACCAATCAACATACCTGAGTAGTTACCCGAACTTTAACAAAATTTTGACCAAAAAAACTCCCGGAATCGGCATCGGTCGGCATCTTCGCTACCTAACACACGCCGGAATTTGTAGGTACAACCTCCTTCACATCAAATAACGGAACCTTGATCCTCAATTCCATGGATATCGCCTCCAGATCCGGCTCAGGCTTGATTGGCCTCCAGATGTGCAACCGATTCTTCAGTCGTTCATGTTCATAGAATCCCTCCACAGCATTCCCAGACCTTATCGTCTCCGATAGCCCTCCAAACGAATGTTTAATCCCTTTTTGTGCAAGAATTGCCCGTAATATAGACATCAGTAGGTAGCCAAGGACAACCATCACGGTATGAGTCCCTATACGCATATCCTTGCTGTGATACACTGGATCAATCGCCATATCTGATTTTAATGCTCTGAATCCCTCTTCCACTACCCCCCGGCTCTTATAGATCGTAAGCACCTCCTCAGCCGACAACCCTGAATGCCCGGTAAAGAGAACAAAGAATCCATATCGATCTTTCCTGGATTTAATCTCATTGTAATCTGTCTGCAGCTCTGATTTACCCTTATTTTCAGTATATTTCAGGACCCGCTTTAGATTATACTTCGATATGAGCCATTTGACCGCATCCGCATCTTTTTTGCTCTCAACCGCCTGCCTAACTGCATTCACCCTCCGGTCCAGAGTCTCGCACTTCTGCGCCATCAGCAATGATTTCAAAGCGATAATCGGATATAAGATTGGCGAGATACCGGAGGGTAAGAAAAAGCCTGCTATGGAGTACTGGATCAAGGATGCGGAGAAAGAACGCTACGTTGGGTTCGGAAAGATGATAGTTTTCACTGACAAGGACAAATGGCACTCTGAAAAGATAGTGAAGGTCTATAACCAGAAATCTCTTGTGGAAGATGACTTCAAACTGCTGAACGATGCATTCCTCGTTCCGATAGGACCTGTTAACCATCATAAGGACGCTAACATCAGAGTGCATACATTCCTTTGCATTACAGGACTGCTTTTTTACAGATACTTAGCCTACAGGTGCAAACATTGCCACATAAGTCTGAAACGGCTTGTGGTGGAGCTTGCGGGGACACATATTGCGCTTGCGAAGGATGGTACGGGCGGGTGCAGGATCGAGTTGGTAGTCGAGGAGATGGATTCAACGTAAGCCAGGTTATTCTCCCATCTGAATCTCGGGAAATTTATTACGGTGTAGCGAAATCGGTATTAAGGGGGTTAATGCTTTGGTGGGGACTATGTGGGTGAGGGCTTAGGCTATCGATTTTCTGTATATGTTTGAAAGTCAAGTTTTTGTTCATGCGGAATGAATTTTATGCCTTCGTCGCTGTTCGCTACACTCACAGTCACGAATGACCCGACTAAACGAATCTCACGAATATATAGGGGTTGGTTGGCTATGAATGATCCGGACCGTGTTTGATACATAAAGCAATCAATGCGTTGCCTGCACACATAATCATTCGACGTGTCAATAACCAAAATTAAGAGGCATTTCTGTCTCCTGCAAGAAATCGACCCCGAGTATCGCTTCAACACCCTCATCATCGATGTCATCCGTCCCAAACGGCTTATCAGAAACGCCAACAGTCATTATGATCTCAACCCCGCTCCACAGTCCCCTGATCTGCACATCAGCATACTTTCCTTCTAATGTGGTGTCTGAAGCACAGATCGCCTTGAAAACGCCGTATAAGTCAGAATTAACTTTACCTGCCAACCGTTCGCTAATCACAGTTTCGTCAGCACCAGTATCTATAATTGCGACAGTCGTGGCTTTCCTACTGCCATATTCAACCTCAACCGGTCGGTAAATCCTTCCCATGTTTGCCACCACTCATTATCCATAATATTCTATTTCTTCTTTTATAGTTATGTAGGTCGCCCCGGACACCAACAAAATCCCCTTCCGTGAATATGTCGAGTTGGTCCCTGTATAATTCCTTCAATCGGGATATTATACCCCCTTTTTGCTCTTTGCCCACTTCGTATTTGATCTCCTTGATCTCAATCGTTCTCATCACCATGGTGGTTTCTTCGTCTGTCCGGTATATAGGAGTTGCTATCAAACCATACATGGATCGAAGGAGATCAAGTCGTTTGATCGTTCCAAAATGGATGAGCGGGGTGGAATCGCTTACAGTGATCATCCATGACCTCTCCCGGGTTCTTCCATTCCGTATCTCAGATACACGCCCCTCTCGCCAAGCTCCTCAAGAGTTTTTCGCATGGGGGCGTCCATTATGGCAGCAGCTTCCCGCAGCGTAATCTTCCCCTCTTTGTAGAGAGTTGCAGCAATCTCAACCTCATTTTTTCGTCTGTACTCAGCGAGAATCTTTCTAAGCCCATCTCTTATGGCGTCCGAGAGATTTGAGTAATATGTGCATATAAGATGGTCTTCCACCTCACTTCTCCAGTTCTTTCGGGATGGTTATGGTTTTTTTAACATGCATGTTCAAGACCTCTGCTGTGCACGTGATCGGGTGGGGGGGCGGACATTGGACGACCGGAACTGGTATACTGTCTGGTGCTGATAGCCCAACCCCTGGGAAGTTTTATATATGCTGGGTTTTGACCTATCCAGCATGGCACGCCAAGAACTCTGTCGCGATCGATGCATGGTTTTGCTACTGGCTGATTACATGCAAGGCATCGGTGCAGCCGAACCAAATGCGAAATCGCTATGTACAGGCTCCGTACTTAAGTTCGGGGTTTGGTGACTTAACATCCCATCGAAAAACGCGAAACCCTGACACATCACTCTTCACATACTCTGCTGCGCAGAATTGTGGCATAGCACCCCTTCGACAAAGAGAACCCGGGCAGTCACACATCCCCCAAAACCGCACCCATCTTCGCATTTCACCCTGCGATATCCCCTGTGGTCACCACACCGATTGATCCGCCCTGCATATCCCGGTCACATCACCCACCCGCTCCTCGATCCAGCCCTCCATCCCCGAAGCTCCCTTGCAGCGGTTGACCGCCCACTGCAAGTCATTCATCCACCTCCACGTTCTCGCCGCCAGCCGCGTTCAACCTGTCCAGCAAAAACTTCCGGCCCAGCGATGCCATAAATACCCCACTCTCGGACCTGATCTCTTCCCGAGAATGGATATGTAGACCGCCTGAAATATCTTGCTCGCAGAGATGCTGGATTTCAGAGACCGTATACACGAGATCCTGCAGGTCTTTGGCTGCCACGAGGGTTGGTTAGGCTTAAATATCATGGCAACAGTGATTACAAATACATGAGGTGGCGTGATCATCATGACAAATCTGCTTGAGAAAGAACTTCAGACATACGAAACCAAAAAGGCTGAACTTATTGGTAAATATGAAGGAAAGTTCGCACTCATAAAAAACGGGGATTTTTTCGACGTATTCGATACAAAACTCGATGCCGTTCGACAGGGGTACGAGCGTTTTGGTATGGTGCCATTTCTAGTGAAACAGATCGTTGAGATTGAAACGCCTCAAAACTTCACCTCGAATCTGTTAGGGGTATAGATGCCGTCGTTTACCAAACAAGTGCCTGACCTGCACGGAACTGGTCCTATTGTTGAAATTCAGCTTGCCGTAGGGTCAATAATTGAAGAGGTTTTACGAAAAGACGACCAATCCGTACCAACTCCAGCTATAGTGAATGCAATGATTGATACTGGAGCCACGGGAACGGTCATACAAGATGATATCCTGGCGCAACTTGGCCTCAATCCTATTGGTGTCGTGTCAATCAACACACCATCATCGACCAATGTTGAATGCTATGAATATATGGTGCGATTACTTTTTCCGAATAACGTTATTGTCGAAACCGCGGTGATCGGAGCTCCACTGAAAGGACAACACATCCAATGTCTTATCGGGCGGGATGTTCTACAGCACGGAGTCTTCCTATATATAGGATATACCAACACATTCACGATGAGCTTTTGAAGTTCACTATGCCACTGTTATTCCTTGACGCTATCAGGCGGAGAACAGCAACTGGTTGCGCGGAACTCCCGAGCACCGTCTGATGCTCGGCTATCTTACATACAAGACCTCGGTTCAGCCGGATCGGATGTGATCGGTGACCAACATCTTTTTGATCAGGACGCAGCCATAGATAAGTTTACCATACCTGAGACGGGGATGCCAATGTCCTTCACCATATCGGAAAGAGAGAAGATGGCTCCAGCGATCCACCTGATGGATGTTAGAGCAAAACAAGTGAACATGCGAGTTTGGAACCGCGATCTTGGGTGGTTGAGTGCAGGAAAAGTTGCAGCGAGGGCTATCGATGAGCAGACCGGATGATGCACAGGACTACACACCAGATGAGAGTATCGAGTGGTCTGAGAAGTACAGACCAAAAACACTCGCCAGAATCGCGGGCAACAACAAACCAGTGAGTGACCTCTGCGCGTGGGCTAAAGCGTGGAAACACGGAATGCCTGACAAGAAAGCGGCAATCCTGTATGGAAAGCCGGGAATTGGCAAAACAACGGCAGCTTATGCACTTGCGCATGATTTTAACTGGGAGGTGATCGAACTGAACGCGAGCGACCAGCGGACAGCGGCTGCGA
>JAYEFK010000125.1:0-6854 GCA_034658575.1 Methanobacteriota archaeon | reverse complement strand
AAGATGAGCCTGTTTTCTCGGGCAGGATGGAATGGGGCAGAGAGATCATTGATGTGGACGTTGTGCTGACAAAATCCGCGGATGCATTGCTTGGAACCGCTTTGTTGCGAGGAATGGAGGTTGGATTGAACTATTTGACAGGAGAAGTTGTTATTGAAGAAATTAAGGCAGGTGAAGAGAAATGAGAATGAACAGGAGATGGCTCGTCTTCAGCGTCTACGCGGGCGTGCTCGCGGTGCTGCTGCTTGTGTGCATCGGCACGGCGGCGGGCGGCGCAATCATGCTCTAACCCAGAGGCAGCGGCAACGCGACGCCGAAACTGTTATTAGATCTGACTTTGGCTATATCGTATAGAAAATACGAGATCCCAGACATCCGGAGGTACCATCATGATAGATATCAGAGAATTGTACAGAAGATACGGAAGCGGTCATATAGCATGTATCGATGATACCGTTGTAGCTCATGATAAAACGTTCAAGAAGGTATTTGAAACCGTGAAAGAGAACGGTTTGCTCGGGAATAAGCATCTTATATTTAGATTCATACCGCCTGAGGAGTCTGTTTGTGTCTACCAGTTCTGTAGTTAAGTATCCGTACAGCAAGAGGTACCTTTTAACGTTCGATTGTGAGGTTGTTTATCCTGAGATTCCGATATCCTTGCAAACGAAGTATGGTGTTATCGAAGAGATGTTTCTTGTGGATACTGGTGCCGATATCACAACTCTGCCAAATTATGCGAGATATTTGTTTGAAGAGACGCAGGCGAAGTGTGATCATGAAATGCACGGCGTTGGTGGCAGTTCAAGAATCTGGAAATCACTGATAACCATAAAACTCGCTGGAGAATGGATACCGGTCAGATGCATCTTTGCGGAGCACGATGATATTCCCTTCATTCTTGGTAGATTGGATGTATTCGGACAGTTCAGTATGAGATTTGATGAAACGGAAATCCACATCGAACGGCAAGGTTGAGTGAATTGAAACAATGAGGCAACCCGAATGTGGCTATCTGCCAGCGAATCGCTTGCGAGAGCGATCTTAACCATGGCAACCGCATCGCCGACGCCGCAATCGCACTCCAGCTCGCGGCAAGCGGCGGCTGGGACGCGGATGCAGACGTGAACCGCGACAACCGCATCACCTCGCTTGACGCGCTCATGATCCTGCAGGCGGCAGGCGGCGCGATAGAATTATAAATGAACCCGTCAAACAATTCACCAATAGGAAGTGAAAATATGGTCAACAGGTCGGTGCTGGAAGAACAATTATGGACTGAAATTACAGATGTTCCAATTGATTTTTTGCCAAAACTCACAGAGATAATCCGTACTATCAAACGAGAGCTGTTAATATCGGTGACAGATAGACAATACTCTGAATTACAACTTAAAAAGTTTAGAAATGCCCGCGGCAGTTGGAGTGATCTGGACATCGAGAATATCTACATGAAATTCAATGAGGATATGAGAAGATGGACTCTCGAAGAATCTGTGTAGATTCTGATGTTGTTATAGACTATCTACGTGGGAAAAATCGATTTCAAGATGTTCTCCCATCAGCGATTGAAAAGTACGGTTGTTACATCGCTCCGCTTTCTGCTTATGAACTTTATTACGGAGGATACTACTCAGGGAGGCTCAATAAGGTGGAGGATGTTCTTGATCTTCTGATGCTATTGGATTGTCCCCGCGCATCGATCCGAAAGTCAGCCGAGATTCATGCAAAACTCTCCAAGGCTGGCAACTCGCTGGACGTAAAAGATATTCTTGTGGCGGGAACCTGTATTTATTTCAATCTCCCACTACTTACAAGAAATATCGAGCATTTTCGTAGGATAGAAGAGCTATCATTGGTTGACGTGGATGCGTTGCTTTAGAAATCGCTGCTGACGACATCGTTATCGATTCACAAAATCTCAACGCATAGCGCTGGTGACATGCAACAAAAAGGCGACCTCGACTGACGGCACCCTCACCCCCGCGGATGCCGCGATCGCGCTTAAGCTCGCAGCCACCGGCGGCTGGGATGCTGCCGCGGACATCGATGGTGACCGCCGCATCACCTCGTAATCCTGACCGCTGGTAGGATGTTTTTGGCATGGACCCCTGCAACGCCCATCTGCATCAAATCTATATAGTCTCTGGTATCATCTATAGGTAAATCACCTCTAAATACATTATATGTGCAAATTTTATATAGCATATCCTCCCACGCGTGTACCGCGGTGGTCGATATGCCCCCTCTCTGCAAACTCCCGATCAGGCGATCGACCACCAGAATAGGGAGCGTAACAACCATGAACAGAACACGTACAAAAATCGGATTAACCTCCGTTCTGAAGCTGCCGATGCCTGTGTCACAGGTACTGGCAGATGAAGATGGTGCAAAAGACATAATCCGCCTTATTGAAGACGGAATTTGGTTTTCGCAGGTGACTTCCGCCAGTGTTTATGCAACGGGACAGGATGGTTACCGAAAACCACCATTAGATGTGAATTGAGGGGTAGACGATGAAAAACGATTTTTTCACAAAAAATCGAGTAAAAACTGCCCTTCGGGTCGGAGACCAGTTTTTGATCATATAGTGGATATACCATGAAAAATAGAATCATACCGGTTGGCTTTTTAGCCGTTTTAGTGATAACGACTGCGGCTTTGCCCGCCTCCACCACTCCCCCGGGGCATCATCACTTTATTGAGCTGGCAGAGGACTGGGAGGAGATGGGACTTGACCTCGATTACCTGGAGCCTGAGTTCGTTGCTACCACACCCGATGGCGAGGGTGCGCTCATCACCATTCAGGACGGAAGCGCGGTTGCCGTGGTCAATCACAGCAAGCTGGTAAAAATAATCATACTCCCTGCCGATGCGGAACCGGATGGTATTGCGATTTCGCCTGATGGGAACGTAGCAGTGACCGCGAATGAAGAGGGGCAGAGCATCTCCTTAATTGACCTGAGCCAGGGGCTTGCCAGTGCAGAGTTGGCGGGTACAGTTGACGTACTCGGATTCCTGCCAATGGGTGACCCTGAGTTCAAACATGACGAGGGCGAAGTAGATCCAGAGGGTGTGGCGATATTTAATAAAGCGGGGCGCAGTTATGCGGTGATCGCTCTGGAAAAATCAGCCTCGCTACTGGTACTTGATGTTACGGACCCTGGTAATGTAACCTGTGTGAGCCTGCTGCCAGTGGGTATCACGGGTGATGAGGTAGATCCTGATGACCGGGAGGCTGAGCCGGAAGGGGTTGCCGTAAGTCCGGGGGGCGATCTTATCGCGGTTGGTAACGAAGAGGAGGGCACAGTGAGCCTGATACCAATCTTAAGCGGCAGCGCCCCGTCCTTTGGCGAGCGGGTGAATTTCGACCCCCGCGGCAGGGAGGCTGAGATCGTTGCCTTCACTCCCGACCAGCAGCGTCTCGTGGTGACCAATTCCAAAGAGAATACACTCATCATTTTAAACATCAGTGACCTTGCTGACATCAACGAAGAGCAAGTTCTCGACCTCTCCGTTTATGGCGAGCCTACATCGGTGGCAGTCTCTCCAAATGGCAATTACGCTCTGGTCAGTATAGCTGATGGAGTGAACCCGACGGTCAATCCTGGAAAGGTACTCGCATTCTGCCCCGCATCCTACGACCTGCTTTTCGAATTCACGGTTGGGCAGGTGCCAGACAGTATCGGCATCACGCCTGATGGCAATTATGCTTTCATAGCCAATGAGGCTGAGAATGAAGGGGACATTCCCGGGGACGATGGGATTGTGGGCAGCATATCAGTAATCAACCTGACCGGCATGGATAATCCCCTAAAACCTGATGCAGCTGCAACTGAACTCTCGGCAAACGTCGTTCCTGCGATCTCGATCACCGTCGAGACCTCATCGCTTGACTTCGGAACGATCGGGGCGGGACTCAGTTCGGCTACGCGGCAGATCAGGATTGCGAACACCGGCACCCATGATGTCTGTGTGACAGCAGGGATCGGGACAGATGAGAGCAGCTTCTACACCGAAGCGATCAGACTGAATGGTGCTTTCGTGGATGGTTTTTCTGTTGGGATACCCGCTGATGTAACCGACTTCGAACACGCAGAGGATGTCGCGGCATCGCTTGAGGTTCCGCAGTGGGCTGGTGGCGAGTACGGTGGAACCTTGCTATTTGTGGCAGAGGGGGCTTAGATCCCCTCTTTAGTTTACACAGGAGGAAATGATAATGAATAAAAAAGCATTTATGCTGGCGGCAATCGCTCTTCTCGTGATTGCAACGCACGTACAGACCGCATCTGCATTAGGGGTAGGAGCATCCCCGGACAGAATCAATTACGGCATTCTGGAGACTGGTGATGGATCAGCAAAAAGTCTCTACGTCATCAACACAGGCGATGAGGTTGAGAGGATCGTTGTGAAAGCAGAGGCATTCGGGAATATAACCGAACTATCTGCTTCCGAATTCGCATTGAATCCGAAGGAGAGCAGATTGATCAACGTTACCATGGATATACCATCTGGTTTTGAGGTGGGGGATCATTCGGGAAGCATTCTTATCACAGGTTTTCCAGGCGCGTCAACAGGTCTTGGCATCGGAGCGTCTGTCAGGATACCTGTGGAATTCTCTGTTGAGGAGAAAACAGCCTCATTGAGGACTCTCGGATTCGCCATCATCGGTTGCGTATGTTTGATGATCGCACTCCTGGCATATAGCAGAAGATCAAAATGACAGGAAAGAGCAGCCTCCTCGCCATTATTATCCTCTCGTCCCTGCTGCTGGCACAATCAGCCACTGCCAGGAATGAATGCCGTAACGACGATCTGGATACCGATGTGGAATGGGTAAGCTCAGGCAGCGCAAGCATCGTATGGGGCAGGACTCATGAACTCGTTGTGAGTGAGCGTGAGGGGAGTGAGGAGAGTGATGATGTGTACACCCTGCGGGCTGACGATTTTGATGTCAGTCTGAACGCATCGGCTATATCGATCGAGAAGGATGGAGAGGTGAGGAGAGCGATCCTGAATCTTAACCGGCAGGAAGATGATCGTTGTTTTGACTGGGATTCCGAGATAAAAGTGGAACTGACCGACATAACCACAGACTCAGATAAAACCCCGTCAGCGCAACTTACATTTTATCACAGAGGATTGCCTGAACTTGATATCGACATCGATGCTACATCCGAGGATTTCGATGAGATTTCCGTATCCTCTGACCAGTATGCCCCGGAAGAAGAGAAGACGATCACGATCAATGTTAGGAATGCAGGAGACGCATGGATAGAGACTGTCGAATTGGAAGTTGAGATCGGGGAGCTAAAATTGAAGGGTTATAATGGCTTAGAATTTCATGATCAGACCATATACAAAAATTTAGGATGCATGGAGAAGGGCGATACCGAATCGATCAATTTTACGGTTATTGCTCCAGCATGGGATGGCATAACCTCGCCTTACGAGATCAATTACAATATATCGGCTTATGCCAAAGGATTCGACATCAAGGATGGGCATCATGAGGGGAACGAGTCCATAACCCTTTCATGCACCGACCCTGAGATCCGGGTGGTAAAATCGGTCTGCTATGACGAGATCGGTATGAGCCCGTGCAACCTCGTGAGATCGAATAAGTACAGTCTGCGTGAGGTGGTCGCATGTATGCCAGAGGCACTGGTATACAACGTGAGTGAGTGGAGTACCGTGGAACTCCGCGTTTACAACGTCGGTTTCTATACTGTCCGCAATCTCAATATCACGGATTCCCAGATCCCGGATGGCTTAAGGGTCGCCAGGACTCATACAAAAGGATCGCCAGCGTGCATATCCGAGGAGACTCCTTATGCTATATGGTACAAGCTCTTCCCGACAAAGCCGGGCACATATACCTTCGATGCGCCGTATGTTGAGGTGGATTTCTATGGAACGGATTTTTCGTGGGAATCAAGTGGTGTCACGATCACGGTTCACGGACCCCACATAAACCTGACCAAAACGGTCGCAGAACCGGAAGGCGACGGAACATACAGGGTAACCCTGAATCTGCGAAACGATGGCGATCGCGCTGTATGTATCAACCTCACAGACACCGTGCCTGCTGGCGCTGGTTATATCGAGGAGAGTGCTGAGGAGGGAATCGAGGGCGGTGGACTGCCGCTTTCTGAATGGGATCTTGATCTTTGCGAGGCGAACGATTCCCGCCGCATAACAGTAGAAGGCGTTCTTCTCCCGCCGGGAACGTCTCTTGAGGCGTCCTACCTGATACGTCCTGACCGGTTCGATGAACTGGATCTTCCGTACGCGGAGGTCTGGTTCAGGGCTCGGAACTACTACGAAGGCGTGGTTCGCTCCTCGTTCTGGGAGTCTGGTGCCGAGGTGGGACAGGTCTGGGATCCGTCAGCAGGCGGCTGGGTTGCGCCAGTGAACGAGTCAGAGGCAGCGAATGTCGATGAGGCTGTGGTATCGGTGCCGGCAGTGACAGCGACACCAAAACCATCGCCCGGATCCCCAGAATCAACCTCGTTTAGAACATCGCCTGTTTCGATGAACAGGTCAGATGAGAATCAAACAGCAATATCACTGCACCCATTCCAACCATCATCCGGCATAACCGACAGACTCCCACGCCAGATCGGGGCGGGCATGGAGTGGTTCAATCCCCTCATTGAGACCGTGGGCAAAGTGGCATCCACCATTGTGGATACCTCGCTCACATTGATCGCGATCATAGTTGCGGTTTCAGGCTTCTTGCTGGCGTTTGTACTGTTGCGGGGGGGCAGTCCTCCGGTTTCGCCGGGGACGTGAGATCACTTCTCTAATTTCCAATCATAATCCTCTTAATTCGCGCCTCAATTCGTCGATGA
>JAYEFK010000124.1:0-1502 GCA_034658575.1 Methanobacteriota archaeon | reverse complement strand
CCTCACGCGGATTTCTGATCGTTTCCATCCCATGCACACCGCACACATCTGGTTGCCTGATCGAAATGCCGCCTCATGATCTTGACCGCACCTGCAATCTTCTTCATATCCGCATCCACTCCACGCTCCGGCATCGCCGCGCGGAGCGCAAGCATTGCTGCCTCCCTGCACACAGCTTCGATCTCCGCGCCCGAATACTCATCGGTCGCTTCTGCAAGCCACTGTACCGAGACCTCATCAGATACCGGTTTGCCTTCGAGGTGGATCTCAAAGATATTCGATCTCGCATCCTTGTCAGGAAGCGGTATATGGATGAGCCGGTCGATCCGTCCGGGTCTAAGGAGCGCGGGGTCAACCATGTCGATCCGGTTGGTGGCAGCTATCAAGACCACGTCCTGCAGCTCCTCGAGTCCGTCAAGCTCTGTCAGGATCTGGGAGACCACGCGCTCGGTCACAAAGGTGTCTGAGCCCGCACCCCTCACAGGCGCGATCGAATCGATCTCATCAAAGAAGACGATCGTGGGGGATGCCTGCCGCGCCTTCCGAAACACCTCCCTAATCGCCTTTTCCGATTCGCCGACATACTTGCGGAGCAGTTCAGGTCCCTTGATGCTGATGAAATTCGCAGAACTCTCGGTAGCGACCGCTTTTGCGAGCAAAGTCTTTCCGGTGCCAGAGGGACCGAACAGCAGCACTCCGGTTGGAGGATCAGTGCTGATCGCCTCAAAGATCTCGGGATAGCGAAGCGGCCACTCCACGATCTCGATTAATTCCTGTTTCTCAGAATCTAGCCCCCCGATATCATCCCACCCGACCCGCGGTATCTCGATGAAGACTTCGCGCATTGCAGAGGGCTCTATATTTTTCGCAGCCTCGTAAAAGTCCTTCTTTGTTACGATCAGTTGCTCGATCAGTTCTGATGGGATATCCTCTTCGAAATCGATGTCCGCCATCATCATGCGCAGCGCATGCATGGCAGCCTCCTTGCAGAGCGATGCGATATCAGCTCCCACAAAGCCGTGCGTGATATCAGCGAGATCATCGAGACCTTTCTCCTGCATCGCCAGATCAAGCGGCATCCCTCTCGTATGGATCTGCAGTATATCAGACCTGCCATTACGGTCCGGAACCCCGACCTCGATCTCGCGATCGAATCTGCCGCCCCTGCGCATCGCGGGATCTATATCATTCGGGCGGTTGGTTGCAGCGATCACGACAACCTCGCCGCGCGATTGCAGCCCGTCCATCAGCGAGAGCAACTGCGCCACAATCCTGCGTTCACTATCTCCCACCGCCTCGCCGCGTTTTGGTGCAATCGAGTCGATCTCATCGATGAAAATAACGCTTGGCGCATTTTTTTCTGCATCATCAAAGATATCCCGCAGATGTTTCTCGCTTTCGCCATAAAACTTGCTCACGATCTCAGGACCGCTTATCGATGTGAAATTAGAGGATGTTTCGTTTGCCACCGCCTTTGCAATCATCGTCTTCCCGGTTCCGGG
>JAYEFK010000123.1:0-6919 GCA_034658575.1 Methanobacteriota archaeon | reverse complement strand
ATTTATCTATGTTTCGGTGATATAAGGACTTTCGCTGGAGATAACCATGACCACACAAACAATGGCAGAGAAGATCCTGTCCAGAAAGACCGGAAGAGACGTTCTGCCGAACGATATGATAGTCGCGCCTGTGGATCTCGCATTCGCGCACGATGGCACGCTTCCGCTTGCGATCCAGTTGATGGAGGACGAACTTGCGACAAGAACCGTTCACGATCCCGACAAAGTGATCGCAATCTGTGACCACGCGTCGCCGTCCCCGAGCGAGCAGGTCTCAAACGTCCAGATCATGATGCGGAGATTCGCGCGGGAGAACGGGATTGCGTTTTATGAGAACGGGGACGGCGTATGCCACCAGATCGTGCTCGAACGGCACTGCAGCCCGTACAAGGTAATCATCGGCGCTGATAGCCATACGTGTACGCATGGCGCGCTCGGCGCGTTTGCGACAGGCATGGGATCGACAGACATGGCAGCGATCATGGCGTACGGGAAGGCGTGGCTGAAGGTGCCAGCAAGTTACCGGATCGAGGTTACGGGGGACCTTGGTGTGCATGTCTATTCGAAGGATTTATTCCTGTATCTCTGTGGGCGGATCACCGCGGATGGCGCGACATACATGTCGATGGAGTTTCTCGGAAGCACGGTAGATGATATGAGTGTGGAGTCAAGGGCGGTTATGAGCAACATGGCGATCGAAGCAGGCGGGAAATGCGGACTCTGTGCTGCTGACGAGAAGACACGCGAGTTTCTTGCGCGTTACGGAAGATCTGATGAGTACGCGCCGCTCACCCCTGACCCCGAGGCGGATTACGCATCCGAGATCGTGATACCTGCTGACGACATTGAGCCGCAGATCGCTGCCCCGCATCGCGTCGATAACGTAGCTCCGGTGAGCAAGTATGCCGGGATGCCGCTTGACCAGGTCTGTATAGGATCATGTACCAACGGGAGGATCGAGGACCTGCGGATTGCCGCACAGGTACTTAAGGGACAAAAGACGGCTGCGGGGACGCGGCTCGTGGTGTATCCTGCAAGCAGGAGCGTACTCCTGCAGGCGATCTCAGAGGGGATCGTCTCTACACTTGTCGAAGCAGGTGCTGCCGTATGCGCGCCCGGATGCGGATTCTGCATCGGACGGACGGTTGCGCTCGGGGACGAGGAGAAGGTGTTATCCACGCAGAACAGGAACTTCAAGGGAAGGATGGGGAACAATAGCGCGGAGATCTACCTGTCGTCGGTCGAGACCGCTGCTGTGAGCGCGATAAGGGGGGAGATCGCGGATCCGCGTAATTATAATGGCAGTTGAAAGTCCGAGCGGAGATTGCATAATGATGGCAAAGATTCCAAGATTCGGGACGGAACAAGAAACGCGGAAATTCTGGGATACCCATGATTCAGCCGAATATTTTGAAGATATGAAAGATGATGAGGTAGGAGGTCTTTTGGTCATTCCCATGGGAGAGGGTCATGTGTGGTCTCTGCGCGGGATAGCGCTTGAAGAGGGTGTCAGTTCAAATGTTTCCGAGAAACTGGGTCGATGAATGTATCAAGGCGCGGTGGAAGTTGAAAGGAGATTGACGAATTGCATAATTATTGTGCACCACAAAGCAAGCACGCAAGAGAGCGTTTCCAGCTCAAAGAGACTATCGTAACCATCAGTTCAGAAAAAAAATACATACCCATCGCAAAACATGCGATCGAATCATGCAGACGCGATCTGGAACGATTCATCCGGAGAGACCCGTTCTTCGCATCAACCCTCGACGGATATCACTGCCCGGAAAATGCTCCTGAGATCGCGGTGCGGATGGCGGATGCGGGCAGTGCGGTCGGCATCGGACCGATGAGCGCGGTTGCAGGCACGATTGCGGCAATCGCAGTGGAAGCGATGGTGGATGCCGGTGCTACTTATGCGATTGTTGATAACGGCGGCGACATCGCTCTCGTCAACGATGAGACCGTCATCGTCGGGATATATTCCGGAAGAACATCCGATGTCAGTATCGGGCTTGAGATAGAGCCGCGTGAGTCCATTCTCGGAATATGCACATCATCAGGGAATATCGGGCATTCGATCAGTTTCGGAAACGCTGATGCTGCAACGATCCTCTCAGGCGACGTCTCGCTTGCGGATGCGGCAGCCACTGCTGTCGGGAATGCGGCAATCGATATTGCATCGATCAAAGATGCTTTCTCGATTCTGAAAGGAGTTAAGCTGATCACAGGAGGTCTTATCCTCCTTGATGGGAACGTCGGGCTGTACGGGCGTGTTCCGGTCGTGGAGGCGCCGCAGAGGGTTGAGTACATCACAGGCGCATTGGGCTGATTGAGATGAATTCGGAGATAGTTCGGAGACACTATCTGAGAATCAGGGTGTTTTCACTAGATCAGAAAGTCTTGCCTTAACTACTCAGGTACCTAAACCACTATCGGAGGACTTCACTATGCAAGAACTGCCTGGGGCATGGGACATACTGCAACCAAACACGGAATATAACCGCAGAGTACGCAAAGAGGCGCGGAGGGAAAATAAATGGTTAAACGCTCTGCGTTCCTCTGCGCCCTCCGCGGTTATTTTCTTGCCAGAAAGTACAGGATCACAATCGGGAGACCAATCAACATGCTTGAGTAGTTACGTCTCGCCGAAACCTCCGAAACTATTATCACCCAATCGCTCGAATTGCATCTAATACAAAGGTGATCCCAAAATGGTAGATATCGTAGAAGCACTGGTTTCCGGCGGGAAAGCGACTGCAGGACCGCCGCTTGGTCCATCGCTCGGACCGCTCGGCATCAACATCAAGCAGGTCGTAGATGACATCAATGAGGCGACAAAGGGATTCGATGGCATGCAGGTGCCTGTCAAGGTGATCGTTGACGCCGACAAGAACGTGACGCTCGAGGTTGGGATACCCCCGACTTCAGCACTGATCTTAAAAGAACTCGGGATCGAGAAAGGGTCTTCAGAGAATGAGATTGTTGGAGATCTGACCGTTGAGCAGGTAATGCGGGTCGCACGCATGAAAAAGGACGGAGTTCTCTCGTATACGCCGAAGAATACAGCAAAGGAGATCATCGGTACCTGCGTGCCGATGGGCGTGACCGTAGAAGGGATGACGCCGGGGGCTGCGCAGCAGGCGATAGGTAGCGGCGAGATCGAGATACCCGATGAGTGGTGACGACAGAACGATTCCGGATATTGCATGCGCCATCCTCGATGAGGGGCTGATCTGCGATCACTGTCTTGGAAGGCAGTTTGCAAAACTGTCAACCGGTCTTACAAACAGGGAGCGGGGGGTTGCAATCCGGCTGGTGCTTGCGATGACCGCGGACATGGCGGGAACGGGTGACGATAACGAACCGGCGCGCCCCGACCTTTGGATTCCGGAGCGGTGCTGGGTCTGCAATGGCATCTTCGAGGAACTCGATATATGGGCATCGAGAGCGATAGATGCTATAGGCGGACGCGAGTACGAGACGTTTCTCGTCGGTACCAGGCTTAGCGGGCTACTGTCTGAGAATGAGGAACTTCTGTGGGAGGCGGTTGGAACCGATCATGCTGAGCCGCTTAAATCAGAGATCAACCGCGAGGTCGGCAAGCTGATAGCAAGCGCGACAGGGAAGGAAGTTAATTTCACAGAACCTGACATCGTCTGCATTCTTGAGATTGCAGAGGGCACAGTAGAGCTACAGATCAGGTCAGAATACATCTGCGGGAGATACCAGAAACTGATGCGCGGCATCCCGCAGACCAGATGGTACTGCAGGGAGTGCGGGGGCGCGGGATGCGAACGGTGCGGTTTTACCGGCAAGATGTATCAGGAGTCTGTGGACGAACTGATCTCGGTCAAGGTCGTCGAGGCGATGGATGCCGCGGACACCACGTTTCACGGCGCAGGCAGGGAGGATATCGACGCGCTCATGCTTGGGGACGGAAGACCCTTCGTTCTCGAGGTGAACGAACCCGGAAAACGGGTGACCGATCTCGAGCGGCTCGAGCAGGAGATTAACGTTTACTGCGAAGGAAAGGTTATCGTGTCTGGTCTACGTTTTGTTGATCACCAGACGGTCAGGAATCTCAAAGGCGCGCGGCACGACAAGGTGTATCTTGCAACGATCTCGTGCGCGGGTGTCGATCGAGACACACTGGTATCAGGACTGAGTGAGATAACCGGCGTGATCCGGCAGCGGACTCCGACCAGGGTCATCCACCGGAGGGCTGATCTGGTGCGGAAGCGAACGGTGCGCTCTGCCCTGCTCGAATCGTTCGCAGGGGATTCTGCGGTTGTCAGAATCGAGTGCGAAGCAGGGCTATATGTGAAGGAACTGATCTTTGGGGACTCTGGAAGGACTGTGCCGAGTCTATCCGGAGTGGTCGGGGCAGATGTCGCGGTCACAGAACTGGATGTGGTCGAGGTTATGGATGCGCGGGAAGCCGTCGGCAGGTGACCTCCCGAGCGCAAAAGATGGATGGGTAACATATAGTGTGAGCCGGCACTATCTAAAAATCCAGTGATTTTGTAGCGGTCAGCTGGATGCATAACAACGCGATTGACGTAAACGACATCGGTAGGGGGTACAACCACAGAGAGCACAGAGGAACACAGAGGATCGGTTTAACAACTCTGTGCTCTCTGTGTCCTCTGTGGTTAAATCCGGTGGCTTTTACCGATTGTATGGGATCAAATCGACCGCAACAAAAATCCAGTGATTTCACTGAATAATTCGATTGTGCCGTGTGAGCCTTTCCAGCTAACCACAAGATTACACAGATTACACAAGATTTCTGTGTTAATCTCGTGGTTTTTTTCGCCTCAGCTAAACACATACCAACAACGCGGTATGGAGCGTGTAGATATGATCTTGATGGCTATTATGCTCCCAATCGTCTCAAGTTCTTAAGACCCTGATCTCAGCCTATGAGGTCGTGTCGTGCGCAGAATCGTGACACGCTCCACACTCATTCCCATGAGACGGATTCATGGTGTGACATGTATCACACTCGACGGTTGCGCCATGCACGGGATGGCACTCCACACATTCGATATATCGGTGCTCGCTTTTGCTCTCATACATCGTGTTAAACGGCTTTGCATGGCAGTCCACACATAGTCCGGACTTCGTTTCGGCGGCGTCTGGGGCGTACAGGATGTCGGTTGGTACATGCCCGATCCGGTGGCAGTTGCGGCAGTCGCGCATACTCATCCCGGTACTGTGCCCTGGATGACAGTCGATGCACATCATCGTCTCCGCATGTAGCGGATGGCACATATAGCACGACAAGTCGGCATGTACTGTATGTTCTCTCGCAAACGTCTCTTCGATTACTGAGTGGTGGCACCGCGCACATTCGCTGTTGTTGTTATAATCAAATTCGATCGACTCCGGCACATGCGGATCATGGCAGTCGTCGCAGTCTGTGACATCGCTGCCATGAAACAGTCCGTGGCAGTCTTCACATGCAGGCAGGTAGCCATGCTGGACATGGCATAGATCACACTTTAACTTCGAGTGCCTGCCTGTGCCCTTATCGATTGCATCGTACTGCGGGAGATGGCATGGCTGGCATATACTGTCGTTAAGACGCGAATCATTGATCCGCAACTCCGGAGCATGTGGGTTCGGATGGCAGATCTCGCACCCCTGAATGCCTGTGCCATGTGTATCCGGATGGCAGGTCAGGCAGTCTGGCTGGTATCCGTGCTGGATATGGCAGAAGGTGCAGTTTAGGGGTGTATGTCTGCCGCTCCCATCCTCTATGGTAAAATACTGCACTGCATGGCAGTCCACGCAGTCGATATTTGTCGAGTTGAGATATGCGCCACCATCGGGTGGGGACGCCCGCTGTGCACCATCATGGCGGATACAGCCGTTAAGAGCGGTAGCGCATACAATCGTGCCGATGATCAGGACCAGATATGTTATGCGCTTCATAGCCGACGAATACCTCCATGGTGTTCTATGTCGTTACCATTTGTGCCCACGATATTTTAACATAGCGCACCGGTATTGAATAAGTTTTATGTATCATGCTGGACTGTTATTTTATTAATGACTGAACGTTTCGATCAAATAAAAGAATTTTACCAGAGCGATAGCACGTCGGCGGGGGTCTTGCGCGACCTCGTATCGGTTGCAAAGATCCTTGTCGTGTTTGCGATCATATCCCAGATTCTATTCGGGACATGGGCTCCGATGCGGGCTATCGAATCGGGAAGCATGGAACCGCACATGATGGTCGGGGATATCGTCTTTATTAAGGACATATCCCGCATCGAGGTCGTTACACAGGAGGATGGTGCGACCAACGGCTACAAAACGTTTGGCGACTACGGTAACGTGATCTTATACCGGAAGTACGGGAGCACCGCGGATACTCCGATCATCCACCGCGCAATGTACTATGTGGAAGCAGGCGAGCCGATGTGGAAAGGCGGTCCGATTGCACCACATGCCGGATATGTCACGAAAGGAGACCACAATACGGTCATTGATCAATATGGACTCTGCACCGTGCCCATACGCGAGGAATGGGTGATCGGTGTTGCGCGTTATCGCATACCTTATGCCGGATATGTGCGTCTTGCGTTCTCAAATGTGATCAAGATACTTACTGGCAAATCCCCCTCATGACCGGAACGGGAACACATAACAGGCTAACTGGTTAACAGGTGGCTTGACTGCATGAACAACATAGCTCCAGACCGGACAAGGATTTTGCGCTACTTTGCGCTGGTGGCAGTGGTTGTTTTACTGTTCGCGTCCATATCATGGCACTTGCTCGGGATCTCGATGCATGCGATCGGATCAAGGAGCATGGAACCGAACATGCATGCAGGGGATATCGTCTTCACCCGGAACGTGCCGAGCACCGGCATCGTCACGTGCAAAGATGGTGCGATCCGCGGCTACAGAA
>JAYEFK010000122.1:0-6938 GCA_034658575.1 Methanobacteriota archaeon | reverse complement strand
AGGTCTTCGTCGTATTCCTTTCCGACATTGTAGGGGGGAGAGGTTACCATCAGGTGAACGCTGCTATCTGGCAGTTCATCCATCGATTCGGATGATTTTTGGAGGATTCTGTTTAAGGATTCTGGCGGGATTGGGTTTTCCACGTATTCGACATTCCCTTCCTTCGGCAGACTTTCATACAGCCTGCTCGTATAAAATGCGGTAGAATCGTGGTTCATTCTACCCGATGTTCCGAAAGAACTTGTCTTTGTGCCACGTTTTTTGTTAGAGGTGTCCAACTTTATCGTCTATACTATTTCAGGCGAGTTTATATTAACATATCCACCAATATTTATTTTATGCACTCCCTGCATGGAACCGTCAAAGAAGAGGTCGCATTCTATCTACACGACACCACGACATTTACAGGCAGGTTTATCGATTTATTCATAATATGTCTCAATCTTTTTACAGTACTCGTCTTCATCACAGAGAGTTATTTCCATGACGCAAATCCCAGTCTTTTCTGGACTATCGAGGTAGTCACAGTCTCTATATTTGTATTGGAGTACATCCTACGGTTCTGGGTTTCCGAAAAAAAGATAAAACATGTTCTTGGGGTCTACAGTGTAATAGACCTCGTTGCGATAATACCCACATTCGTAACGTTCCTTGACCTCCGGTTTGTGCGCATCTTCAGGGTATTCCGTATCTTCAGGTTTATGAGATTTGTAGATACCGGTGCGTTTCTGTCTGAAGATGTGAAGATGCATGAAATAAGAATTATAAAAATTATATTTACAATTATCTCGATCATCTTTGTATCTTCATCCTTTATCTACGAGGCTGAGAGAGTTGCGAATCCGGACATTAACGATCTGGGTTCTGCGATGTATTTTTCGATAGTAACACTTACTACGGTTGGATTTGGCGATATCGTTCCTGTAACCCCTCTTGGACGCCTTATAACCGTTCTTACGATACTTGTCAGCATTGCTCTGGTGCCATGGCAGTTGGGTTTATTGATAAAGGAGTTTATGCTTTCGACTTCCAAAAAAAGAAGTATAACGTGCAAGAAATGCGGTCTCAGTCAGCACGATATCGATGCCACACACTGCAAGCATTGTGGCAGCATAATTTATCATGAGACTGAGGGAGATCCGCGGAAATGATGAGCGGTGGGGGTGGGGGCTTTCACCCCTTAAACCACCCTCACCTGCGCCATAACATCGCCCTGCTTGATCTTGTTCACCACATCCATGCCCTCGACCACCTGACCAAAGACCGTGTGCACCCCGTCAAGATGAGGCTGTGGCGAGTGCGTGATAAAGAACTGGCTGCCGCCTGTGTTCTTTCCGGCATGTGCCATCGAGAGCGCGCCTAACGTGTGCTTTCGCGGGTTTATCTCGCATTTTATGCTGTATCCGGGTCCGCCTGTGCCGTCACCTTTCGGGCATCCGCCCTGTATCATAAAGTTCGGGATAACCCTGTGGAATTTAAGTCCGTTGTAGAACCCCTTGTTGATCAGTTTCTCAAAGTTCGCTACAGTCTTCGGTGCGTCGTCTTCGAATAGTTCGAGGACGATCTCTCCCTTTTTGGTCTCGATAATTGCTTTCTTCATAGCTGTAACCTCTTGATGTGGTAATGTCATGAGGTTTTAGTTAAGAGTTTCTGTTGGGGTCGTATCCTCTGTGGTGGTTGGGTCGGATGCGCCTGGATACCCTAATGAATTTTTCCGGATTCATCTCGACTCATCAGCAAAGAATCTTTTCACCTCGCTCTCGTGCATCGATCTTATATACACAACAGTGCCCTGCAACACCCGGTATTCGAGAGAACTTTCACGTATTACATCCTTCGATCTCATCAAGACCAGCCAGTTGGTCCTTGAAATGTTTTCCAGCGAATCATAGTACTCTTCTGCATCAAATCCGTCTCTGACCAGTTCCTCATAGCTGTTTCCGGATGCCCTCAAAAGTTTCAGATAAAATCTCACATTCTCCCTGACACCTTCCAGAGCCACGCCCTCCATCTCTTCGTTATACACCCGATCGAAATCATTCCGGGGTAGAAAGAGGAGCATCGCCCTCACAACCTTCTTTGCTGCGTCACTAATATCCCCTACATAATCCGAGATCTCATTTTCCTTGTGTATCACGCTCTCTGCTATATTCAGGATGTCCCTCTCCACTTTCAGGGTCTCTTCTTTCACCTGATCCATGTACATCCTCTTGTGCCCATCCTTCAACCTTTTTGGAATCAGGAATAATACAAGACCCTCCTCCCTCCTTGTGATATCTCCAACTGCCTTTACTATCTCCTCTGTGGCTTTAATGTTGTATTCATCGATGATCTTCCGTTTATCCCCAATTCCACCATCTGCCATCTCACAACTCGCCTCTCGCCCTGAGATAATACAGCTCGAAGCCGGCAATAAACATCACAAGAATGATCAGGTATGTCCACAACTCCTTCTCGACCTCTGCTTTGACAAGATCAGGCGTCAGTGTGCGCGCCTCCTCTGACATCGGATGGATCGAGAGATCGGATTCCAGAGGATCGCACAGGTTCGCAGCGATATCATCATCCCCGATCCGGTACCCGCCGACCTCGTCAAAGAGCAGGTTGTCGGTCTCCACGGTCCCGGAAGGCGTTGTTACCTTTTGCACCCCACCAAGCGACAACATTCTCCCTGTTCTAACATTATATTCCTCGATTCTATGAACTCCGCTCATCCAATCCACGATCTGCCTCCAGAATATCGGATAATCGACCCTCGTATGGAAATCGTTCCATGTCGAGTCGCCTTCGCCGAATCCTGAATAAACTACAGTGCCAGACCCGTGTTTCTGGTATGCGAGCATAGGAGAGCCGTCGTCTGCGATCACAGTCACGATTGATCCATCTGCCGGTTCGGATCTGATATGCGTGATGACTGAAACGGCATCGAATGCGATATCCTTTGTGAATTCGGTGGGCATAATTGTTTCCAGCGCGGCAGCCCCTGCTTTTCCGGATATCTGCACAGGCAGCAATCCTTCGGTCTCGATACCGTCGAGGTCGCTCGATGCAAGGATCACGAGACTTCCTCCTGACTGCACGAACGACGCGAGATCCTTAAACGTCCCTGGAAGAAGCGAAGTTTTTGTGATGTTTCCGATCACGACGAGATCATAATCCTCAAAAGACGGAAGAACCGGTGGTTTTACGATTGAACACTCGGTATCGGGAAGCGAATTAAGCGCAATCTTCGCAGGAGGATTTTTAGTCTCGCTTACAACGAGGATCTTCCGTTTCGCCACCACAGGGATTGCGATGTAGGCGCGGTCATCGATCTTCAGCGAATCCTTCTGCTTTAAGGAGACTACCGTTGCTCCCGGCTCGACGTCGGTTAGCGCGAAGAGTTCGCTTGAGTGAGCGGGTACGGTTACGCCATCGGTGAGGGTCTTTTTTCCATTTCGGAATATCTCGACCGGTACCGTTTTTTTATCGTCCATGTAATTTTTGATGTTGCAAATATATCTATATGAATCCCCAATCCGTTCCAGTTTGCTGTATGTGATCCCGATGTTCCCGGCATCG
Organism: Methanobacteriota archaeon; assembly: GCA_034658575.1. GTDB lineage: Archaea > Halobacteriota > Methanosarcinia > Methanosarcinales > Methanogasteraceae > Methanogaster_A. The sequence continues at coordinate 3,377 of JAYEFK010000122.1, read as the reverse complement.
TTTCCTACCTGTTTGTAGGTCACATCGATGCCATCCGCATTCGCAAGCATCTTTGAAGCTGCTATCGAGTCGCCATCGGTATTCGAGAAGTCAGAGATCACAACGATTGCGCCCTTCTCGTCTTCGATCATGTTAGTCGCAAGGAGGATCGCATCACATAAGCTCGCAGTGGTCGCGCCCGGTGCAATGCGGTTCAGCGTATCCTTCGCATCCGATCTGCCCCCGCGCTGGAGCACAACGACAGGGATATTCTTTGCCAGGATGATACTCGTCCTTCCGCTGACGAACTTATCTGCGGCGTCCTTTGCACGATCGAACCTGCTCGGGTTCTCTGCCTGCATCGATGCGGATGCGTCGATGATGATCACAGTGTGGTCGGCATGCACGGTCTCGTTTGCGGTGTAGAACGGAGCCGCCATCGCAAGCGTCAGCAGGATCAGGAAGAGCAGTTGCATGAGCATCAGCGGATCCCTGATAATCTTCTTAAGCATCGTCTCGTATCGATGCTCTTTTCGCTCCGCATCCAGGATGAACATCAGCGACGGGATATTTATGTCACGGGGCTTTGGTTTGATCAGGTACAGGATCACAATCGGTATAAGACTCAAAAAACCAAGAAGTGCCAGTGGATTTGCAAATGCCATCCTGATTCCCCTCTCTATCTCTTATGTATCCTATCTCGCCCTCACTGCCTCAAAGAACGCATCAAATATCGGAACGTTCGTCCCGAAAGAGAAGTAATTTGCCCCGATGTGCATGCAAGTCTCTCTCACACCTCCGAAGTGATCGCCAAGCAGCTTCCTGTACTCTTCTTTCATCTTCGGACTGATGTAGGTCTTTCTTACCGCATTCGTCTCCATATCATGTAATTTTACGTCTCCTGCAATGGTAAGGTCGTATTCGGCAGGATCGAAGACCGAGATCGCGATCAGATCATTCGGTGCAAGCCGGTATAATCCGGCACGTATCGAGTCGAGATCTGTTAAGAAGTCTGATATGACTATGACAAGCGATTTTGACCGGATCATCTTCCCGTACTGCTGGGTGCAGTGGTCGAATTTCGTTTCGCCTTCCAACGGAGTCCGGTTCAGTCTGTCGATCGTGTGAAGCAGGTACCCGCGCCCACGTTTCGGAGGATTTATATCGATATTCTCTCCAAACGTCGATATTGCGAACTTCTCGTTCTCTCTCGTCACCAGATAACCGAATCCGCACGCAAGCATCGCGGCATACTCAAACTTCGTCATCCCATTGCTCGAATAATCCATGCTCATGCTCGAATCGAGGAGTATGTGTGTTGTTATACTCTTCTCTTCCTCGAATTTGCGGATGTATAGTTTATCGGTCCGCCCGTACAGCCGCCAGTCGATAGTCCTGATATCGTCACCGGGGATGTACTCGCGATACCCCACGATCTCGATTCCCTTCCCCTGCAACACAGCCCGCCTGCTGCCCGCATACACGCTCGATACACGCTTGCGCACCATGAGCGAGAATCGATTCAGTTGATTGAAGAACTCGGTATCGATCATCGTGACATATTATGTGATCTCGGGTGTATAAATATGATTGTCGCTCGACCCGATAGCCGTCCGAATCTGAGTAGTTGCCATTAAAGAATCATAAACACCAATCAGCCCCATAACAACGTACGGGAATGGCGCAAAATCATGCAAAGTAAAATCCGGACAATCCGTGCTACAGTCCTTGACAGGATCAAACCGACTCCTGTAGAGCGCGGTGAACTTGCGAAACTCGCACGCAGGATCGCGGGATATGTCGAGGAAGAGGGGATGCCTTGCGAATTGGTTGGATCTGGGGCACGCAATACATGGGTTTCCGGAGAACACGATCTGGATCTCTTCATAATGTTCCCGGTCACGTTAAATAGGGGGGAACTGGAGGACGAGGGACTACGTATCGCAAAGTCGGTCGCAGAGCGTTCAGACAGTTATGAAATACGGTATGCAGAGCATCCCTACGTCCATGCTCGATTTGAGGGATGTCGGGTCGATCTTGTGCCGTGTTATCGGTTATCCAGCGCAAGTGAACTTAAATCAGCGGTAGATCGAACCCCTTTTCACAATCAGTACATCTTGTCCAGGATTGACGGCTTGGAAGATGAGGTGCTGCTGCTCAAGCAATTTATGAAGCGTGCTAACGTTTACGGATCCGAACTTCGGGTACGTGGATTCTCAGGATTCCTCTGCGAGTTATTAATCCTCCATTACGGCTCGTTTCAGGGGGTGCTCGATGCTGCCTGCGACTGGAGAGACGGTCTGCTGATCAAGCCCGGAGGTGACGCATCCCAGCGTTCTCCGGATGACGGGGTAGGTCACGGCGGGGTCTGGGAACCGCTCTGTATGATTGATCCGACCGACCCGAACCGCAACGTCGCAGCCGCGCTCTCGCTCGACCAGTTCTATGTCTTTGTGGATTCGGCACGCGGGTTTCTGGCAGAGCCATCGATCGAGTGCTTCTTTGCAGAACCGTCTCCCCGCATCGATAAACCGGAGATGGTGGCAGCAATGGAGGCGAGGGGAACTGATCTGCTCGCAATCACTTTTGAGATCCCTGATATGGTCGAGGACATCGCATATCCGCAGTTGTACAAGATGCGAGAGTCGGTGCTCGCCTTACTATCAGAGCACGAATTCACGGTGCTTGGGAGTGCTGCAGGTGTTCTGCCTGCGAGCGAGACCACAGATACCGTAGTGCTGCTGATCGAACTTGTGTCCGGGAAGCTCCCGCCGCTCCGGAAACATGCAGGTCCGCCCGCATATATGCGGAAACACGCACAACGGTTCAAGATGAATCTTGCGGGCGAAGATACATTGTCTAATGTGTACATCGAGGACGGGCGGTATGTTGTCGATAGCTACCGGACGTACCGATCAGCAAAAGACCTGCTTGAGTCTGAACTTCATTCCCGCGCGCTCGGAAAACAGTTGCGCAAGGAAGCCAGCGAGGGGTATGCTGTGCTTGAGGGGCGAGAGATCGTTGACGCGGTCGATCTTGCGTTTTTGAGCAGGTATTTCAAGAAATGATAACGGCGTGGGCAGGTGCTTTAAATTGACCGATATATATTCCAAGAAAACACTGACATCTGATCCTATCAAAGACATCATCATGGAACTGAAGCGGGCTGGAAAAGAAATATGGAAGCCAGCTTAAAAGTATACTGCTATTTGGCTCGTATGCGAGGGGAGAAGAAACAGAAGACTCTGATATAGACATAGCTGTTATCCTCGAGGATTTCGATCATGCATGCACCGAGATTGAGAGAACTGGTAACTACTCAGGTATGTTGATCGGTCTCCCGATTGCGATCCTGTATTTTCTGACAAGAAAAATAACCGCGGAGGGCGCAGAGGAAC
>JAYEFK010000121.1:0-1517 GCA_034658575.1 Methanobacteriota archaeon | reverse complement strand
GTGTGCAGATTGTGGTAAAAATCTGGTATGAAATCCACATGGAATAGTTTTGTCAGCTCCAATATGATGAAAGTGATGAGATACTATGGTAAAATGTTTGGCTATCACTGGATTTTTGAACAGTGCCGTCGATGCTCGATCTTGGGAATGTCGACACTGCAGTACCATAATCGGATCCTCTGGAAAGGTGGAAAAGTGCATGCACTCGTGAATTACAAGAGACCCTATTTCCCCCACCAGAAAACAGAGGATCGCAATCAGGAGACGGATCAACAGATCTGAATAGTTACAAAGAATCCAAAAAAAGAAAAAAGATTCCCGAAGTATTCCGGGAAATCTATACTTTATTTATGCCGAACGATTGTATCAGAACATGCGGGTTGGCGGTACCGCTTGTAATCGTCTTCTTGCTCTTAAGATCGTTTACTGTGATCTCAGCAGGCGCAAACATCGCACCATCGACCTTGAAGAAGTCGAAGCCAGCCGCCTTGAACGTGTCGAAGAATGGTTTTCCGTAGTCTCTGGACGTCTCTGATGGCACCTTCTTCACGTAGTCGGTGAGTTCGTCGATATCCGGATAATCGACGGTGTAGTATGTCTTGCCGCAGTATATGATGCAGTCGTTGGTCGTTCCCATGCATTTGGTGTCGTCTCCAACGATCGGCGAGATCGGGATTATGCCGAATCCGTTTTTGATCGTTGTTATGTCGAATCCAAGATCATGCATCTTGTGTATCCCTGTTTCAACGATTCTCGCGGAGATCTGCACGGATCCTGCAATCGAAGAGGTTGGCGCAACTGCGATGTAGAGTTCCTTTGGATCGACGCCGCATTTCTCCGCGATCATGTCGGTAACCTCTTCATTCGGAAGTTCGCCCGCTTCGAGTACGAGGATCGCCTTGTCCGAAGAATCCTTGTATCCGATCTCCTCATAGAGTTCCTTCGGATCCAGCGAAAGCGCACGCGCAGGTCCGGAGCCCATTGCAAAGTACTTTCCAGCCGTAATCCTCCAGCCCGCGTACTGCGATGCCATACATGCGGTGACAGGATCATCGATTGCAACCTGAATGCCAGGGACGGTGTAGTCGCCCAGCTGGTATGGTATGTACTTGAGGTCTGCGAGATCTGCAAGGCATAACCTTGAGAGATACATACCAGCACCGTATCCGCCCGCTGCCTTCACGCCAGCGTCGATGATGGTTGCTCCGTTCTTTAACTCTGATACTCCAACATTGAGTTCCTCTGCGCAATCAAGCATCTCCTGAAATGCCCGGTATCCGTATTTATTTACACTGACCATTAGGAATCACCTGTGTCACACAAGTTCTGTATCGTTATAAGATTATCGGGTAGGCGCGGATCGGATCAGGGTACCAGTCTCATTCCAAAACAATCCAGCCATACTCGGATGGGACTCTATGTGAAAGACTCATCATTGATCACCAGTCCAAATCCACTCATATTTGCTTCTTTCTTTAAAATATCGAGCATCTCGCTCCGTGACTCGTTTAACGACC
>JAYEFK010000120.1:0-7027 GCA_034658575.1 Methanobacteriota archaeon | reverse complement strand
GGAAGCAAACGATACTGTTGCTGCTAACGGTATACTTAATTGCGATACTCGAGATCGAGTACTTCAGAATCGAGTGGGGGAAGAAGCTGCCCCTTGTTCACAGTCTTTTACGGGAAAAGGAGGCTGATAGACTTGGCGGTCACACATTCTTTACGATAGGGTGCATCATTGCGATTGCAGTCTTTCCTGAAGAGATCGCGTCGGCTGCAATACTCATGACGACTTTTGGGGATGCGTCGGCTGCAATTTTCGGAAAAGCCTTTGGGCGAACATGGATTCCAGGATTAAAGGACCGGGCGGTTGAGGGATGTGCCGCCGAGTTCATAGTGGACGTTGTCATTGGAGCGATCTTTCTATCAAACTGGCTTGTGGTTCTTGTCATGGCAGGTACTGCAACCGTCGTCGAGACTCTGGCTAACAAAATGGACGATAATCTCTTAATTCCCATCTTTTCAGGGTTTAATGGCAATCTCGTCCTTCTGATACTGCCGTACTTCAATTTATGATCCAAACATCAATCTCATTTCAGAGCATCCAGCCCAAAAACGTCTGCCAGTTCGATGCCTTTCTCTCCTATCTGAGATAGACGCGATTCAATCGTCGAGATCGGGATATACTTTTCAGCCCTTGTACCATCATCAGCTTCGATCTTTATCAGTAGTTCGCCCTTTGCCACTCCATGCGTGATGCATTTGTTTGCGAGTTTACCGTACTCTGAAAATATGACCTTCAGAACGTCGAAAACTCTGAATTCTTTGATCACATCCACACCATCAAACGCTATCGTCTTCAACATCGAAACCACGCGTTTATCAGTATCTCTTACATAATCGAGGACCGCATCCATAAGATGTACGATCTCCGTGCTATCGATCTCCTTTGAGATCGATTCATCGCCGGTCAGATTGATTGGCTCTGTGTTTTCGTATACTATCGAATAATAATTAGTAGCGCGGTCCATCTCGATACGTACCATTTTTTCGCCTTTCTTGTCGTCAAACTTTGCGATCAGATCTTGATCTGTACATTCAACACCAGCCAGACGGTGATCCGTCATATCCAGCATCTTCACCACATCTTCTTTACGGAATATCCCTGATTTTCCAGGCACCGGTATGGAAAATGAACCGACCATCTGTTTCAAGAACACCGGTTCTTTAAACTGCAAATCATAGACAAACGATAACCTCTCCACATCTGCTTCAAATTCGCCATGCAGCGCACCACCATCCCCTGATGTCAGCGAATACTTCTGTATAGTACCATATACACCGAATTCAAGAAACTCAGATAATATCTTACGCACCTCTTCTGAGTTGTGATTGACCTTTCCGGTCAGTATATTCAATGACGCATCAAAGTCCGACTCTATCTTTGCCCTCTGCTGATCCGCGCATGAGGTGCACGCCTCTGTGGTCGTATTTTTGCATAGATTCACCGCCTCTATAGCATCGCTCGTAACCATCTCGTCAAGGTTCGTCATGACATCTCTTTCAAATGTTTCGAGTATGAAAACTTTCTGATCCTTCGCGCGGAGTTCATCCGCAATCTTTTCACTGTCAGAGATGGTCTCATGTTCCAGTGGATACACATCCACTGCAGTTTTCAGTAGATTTTGCAGATCGCGGATAAAATCTCGCTGTACAGGAAGTTCAACAGAGTCTGAGTACATGTATTTCATTATAGTTCACCTCATGACAGTTTAACACTTATTCTTTTGTGTGGATCATATATAAACCTTATCACATCACTAATATCGCCGAATACGGTCAGTATAGTACTTGCAAATCCGCATTACATGTATTTCTGGTCCTGAACCAGTAAAAAGATTAACAATATGCATATTATATGTAATACCTGTAAACATCATGGATGCATTCTTTTTCGGGAGTTAAAATCCAATAAGATCTCATATTCTAAAATCCGAATCATGACGATCATAGAATACTTGATTGAATGGATGCGAACAGCAACGGGATTGAGTACTGGACTCCAAACAAAGATACTGGATTTAATATTCATTATTCCGGTTCTATTACGACGACTCTATGATAACCGGATCGGGAGGTGGCTGGGGCAGTACCATTCCCGGGTGATAAGTGGTAAATCACTTGATTTTCATACCGTGTCGAATCGGGTAAATCGGTGGAAAACGTCTGGATTTTTGGACAGTGTCGCCAAACATAGACCTCATTTCATATCATCCAGTCCAAAAACGCCTGCCAGTTCGATACCTTTCTCTCCGATCTCCGATAGACACGATTCAATCGTCGAAATCTGCATATACTTTTCAGACCTTGCACCACTGTCGGATTCGATCTTTACCACGAGTTCGTCCTTTGCTGCCCCGTGTGCGATACATCCGGATGCAATTTTACCGTATTTTGCGAATACGACCTTCAAGCCATCAAAGATTATGGATTCTTCGATCACATCCACACCATCAAATGCCATCGTCTTCAGCATCGAAACCTCGCGTTTCTCAGCATCCCTTGCACAGCCGATAACCTCCTGCATGAGATAGATAACTTCTGCGCTATCGATCTCCTCCAGGATCGATTCATCCTTTGTCAGATTGATCGGCTCTGCGTCCCCGTAAACTATCGAGTAATTATTGGTATCATGCTGCATCTCAATGCGCACCGCCTTTTCACCCTTCCGGTCTTTAAATTCTGCGATTGTATGTTCGTCAGTGTATTCGACACCGACCAACCGGTGGTTCGAGATATCCCGCATCTTCAACACGTCTTCTTTGCGGAATATCCCTGCCCTTTCCGGTATCGGTATGGAAAATACGCCGACCAGATGTTTAACAAGCACCGGCTCCTTAAACTCCAGTTCATAAACAAACGATAACCCATCCACCTCCGCTTCAAATTCGCCACGCAGTGCGCCTCCGCCCTCTGATGTCAGCGAATACCGCTGTCTGGTACCATACACACCGAATTCGAGAAACGGGGAAAGTATCTTGCGCATCTCTTCTGAGTTGTGATCGATCTTTCCGGTCAGGTCATTAAACAACTCATCGAAGTCCGACTCTATCTTTGCCCTCTGCTGATCCGCACATGAGGTGCACGCATCATAGGTCACGTCCTTACAGATACTCATCTCCTCCGTGGCGTCATCTGCGATCATCTCGTCAAGGCACGTCCCGACATCGCTCTCGAACGCTTCGAGCCGGGCAACTTCCTGATCTCTGGCACGGCGTTCACTCTTGATCTCTTTATTAGCCGAGATGATCCCGTTTTCAAGGGGATACACTGCCACGGTCAACTTTAGTATGTCCGTAAGATCGCGAATAAAATCGCGCTTCAAGGGGAGTTCTACAGAGTCTTGATATAGGTATTTCATGGTAGCCCATCTCTTGACAGTTTAGCATCAATTCTTGGTCGATGCCATATATCTTTACCCATCGCCTATCGCGAAATGGTTTATCCGCACACGCTCCTCCTTTCCGGATTTGATCGATGCGATCCCGAAGCAGTGTCAGGTCCGTTCGGTTACAGGTAATGCTCAATGACCCTTCATGGTCAAAGACTGATGATCAGCTCTCCCTCGCTCTGGTACTCAAGGAACAGTTCCGCAACGACGTGCGACTCGATCATCTCGATTCCGGGTATCAGTTCGGACGCCTCCAGGCCAATGACATCGGCAGCGAGCTGGCAGCACTTAAACTCCACCCCGAGCTCGATGCACTCTACAATCTTCGCATCATATATAGGCGCGCCGCGGTGCTTTCCTGCCTTCCCAAGCAAAACCCCCATCGGTCCCCAGAGGATCACTATAACGCTAAGCCCTTTCTTCTGGTAGTATTTTGCAAAACGTAAAGTCTCAAGCGGGCTTGTACTCTCATAGACCATGTTCTTTAAGAGCAGCAGGACCTTTCTGACTTCAGGCATCCCTTTCCTTCACTGCTGCCTGTGCCGCCGCGAGTATCGCTATCGGTATCCGAAATGGCGAGCAACTGACGTAATCAAGTCCTGTGCGGTGGCAGAACTCCACCGACGCTGGATTGCCGCCGTGCTCACCGCATATCCCGATCTGTATGTCCAGCTTTGTGCTGCGCCCTTTCGTAACACCTATCTCGATAAGTTTGCCGACGCCGGTCTGGTCGATCGTCACGAACGGATCGGATGCAAGAATGCCTTCCTTCACGTAAAACGGCAGGAACTTTCCGACATCGTCCCTCGAAAACCCGAATGTCATCTGTGTCAGGTCGTTCGTCCCGAAACTGAAGAACTCCGCCTCCGTTGCGATCTCATCAGCGGTGACCGCGGCTCTCGGGACCTCGATCATCGTTCCGACCAGGTACTCGATCTCTGTGCCGTACCGCGCCATCACTGCGTCTGCAGTCTCTACGAGACGCTCTTTTGTGAATCGAAGTTCGTTTATGTGCCCGACAAGCGGGATCATGATCTCGGGGATGACTCTGTGCCCGTCCCGCTCCGCTGCCAGTTCACAAGCCGCTTCGAAGATCGCCTGCACCTGCATCTCGTAGATCTCGGGATACGTGATGCCAAGTCTGCACCCGCGGTGCCCGAGCATCGGATTGACCTCGTGCAGGTTCTGGATGCTACTCTTTAGATCATCCACCCTTATATTCATGCGCGACGCGGTCTCTCTTACCTCTTCCTCATTCTTTGGGAGAAACTCATGCAGAGGTGGATCCAGCAGCCGTATAGTAACCGGAAGATCCTTCATGACCTCAAATATACCTTTGAAATCCTCTTTCTGCATCGGCATCAGTTTATCAAGCGACTTCCTTCTCGATTCCTCGTCATCTGCAAGGATCATCTGCTGCACGATCGGCAGACGCTCCTCCCTAAAGAACATGTGCTCTGTCCTGCACAGACCAATTCCTTCCGCGCCAAAGTTCCTTGCAACCTCGCTGTCGTGCGGGGTATCCGCATTCGTGCGCACTCCAAGTCTCTTTGCGCGGGAAGCCCAGTCCATCAGCGTCTCAAAGTCGCCAGTCATCTCTGGCTCGACGAGATCGATCTTACCGAGAATGACGGCACCTTTCGTTCCGTCAAGCGTGATGAAATCTCCCTCGTTGACTACGGTATCGCCAACCGTGAACCGGTTCGCTTTCAGATCGACATCGATCTCGTTGCATCCGACGACACAGCACTTGCCCATACCCCGCCCAACGATTGCGGCGTGGCTCGTCATCCCGCCGCGTGCCGTAAGTATCCCCTGCGAGGCAGCCATCCCACCGACATCGTCTGGTGATGTCTCACGCCGCACCAGAATCATCTTTTCACCATTTTCAGCCCATTCCAGTGCCCTGTGGGATGAGAAGACCACTTTCCCGACTGCCGCACCCGGCGATGCTGCCAGGCCCTTTGCGAACACATCAACAGTTGCTTTCGGATCGATCATCGGGTGCAGGAGCTGGTTAAGTTGGTCTGGCTCGACGCGGAGTATCGCGGTATCCTTATCGATCAATCCCTCATCCACCATGTCTACAGCGGTCTTCACGGCAGCTTGCGCAGTTCGTTTCCCGGTTCTCGTCTGCAGCATATAAAGCGTGCCCGATTCGATGGTAAACTCCATATCCTGCACATCGCGGTAATGCCTCTCCAGTTTCTCGCGTATGGCAGCCAGTTCCTCGTAGATCTCTGGCATCTCATCCTTCAGATGATCAAGAGTCTCCGGAGTCCGAAGTCCTGCAACCACGTCCTCCCCCTGTGCGTTTAACAGGTACTCGCCGTAAAACATGTTCTCTCCTGTTGCAGGGTCCCTTGTGAAGCAGACACCTGTTCCTGAATCAGCACCCATGTTCCCGAATACCATCATCTGGACGTTGACACCTGTGCCAAGATCCTGCGGAATATTATGTAAGTTTCTATATGTTATTGCTCGATCCGTATTCCATGACTCGAACACGGCATCAATCGTCATCTTCAACTGCTCTTTTGGATCCTCCGGAAACGCTTCTCCTGTCTCCTTTTCTATCAGTTCCTTGTATCTCGATACGAGATCCTTGAGATCACCCGAATCGAGTTCCGTATCCATCGTAACGCCACGTGACTGCTTCTTCTCTTCGAGAATCTGCTCGAAATTGCTGTGCTCCATCTCTAAAACCACGTTTCCGAACATCTGCACGAACCTGCGGTACGAATCGTACGCAAACCGCTCATTTCCTGTCCCCCTAACAATGCCTGCCACGCTCTCATCGGTAAGACCGATATTGAGCACAGTATCCATCATTCCTGGCATCGATATCGCAGCACCTGAGCGCACTGACAGGAGGAGAGGGTTTTTTGCATCGCCGAACCACTTTTTAGTTGACCCCTCAAGGCGGGCGAGATTTTTGTCAATCTCCGCCTCAAGACCGTCGGGGTATCCGCCATCGTTTGCATAGTAGTGCGTGCACGCCTCTGTGGAGATCGTGAATCCAGGAGGCACCGGGATGCCAATGTTCGTCATCTCCGCGAGATTTGCACCCTTCGATCCGAGGAGATCTTTCATTCGAGCGCTACCTTCAGCTCTTCCGTCGCCGAAGAAGTAAACGTATTTCTTTGCATTCACGGTTATTCCCATCCTTTGGATATGTGATGTTTCTGATCTGTATTTCTACATGATATAGTCTTCCTTCCGTTCGGGATGTCAATTTGTCTGGTGCTCTGGTTCCTACTCGTCGATTTTCAGATATCCGAAACTCGGCTCCGTCTTCAGGTCTTTTTCACACCATCCTTGCTGGATGGACGTTCGATCCCAGCCTTTCCTTCGCATCGATTATCATAGAACCTTTGCGTAGGATACGCAAAATCTATATCCACACATCTGGAAAATTCCTGCAAAATATCCTCCCAGATGACCTCTTCGCTACCGCGACGGCGACGGGGTTCACAGAGATAACGTATGGTCAGTAGAACACCGCTATCCTCCACACGCGTATAAACGGTGGGCGTAAGATGGGAATAATATATCATGAACTTCTTGCTTGCTTCCTTTATTTTTCTCTCTGCTGCTTTGCTCAGATGTTCCGAGTCTTTGTTTGCTATACCCCTCAGGATGTCTT
>JAYEFK010000119.1:0-7048 GCA_034658575.1 Methanobacteriota archaeon | reverse complement strand
TTCCGATGATCGAAAGCGTGATCTGTATGCCGCCTGTGCCCCATCCCTTCGCAAGCGGCATCTCCCGTGAGCCAAATGGCACCTGGTAGCCAGGAATCGCTACGGCTTTCAAGATCTTTCGCCGGATCTCCCTCTTTGTGAACTCGTCGAGGAACGCGAAGTTGTAGCCTTTCTCGGTTTGATCAGTCCTGATGAGCGTTGATAGTTCAGTCATCCGAAACCTCCCCCTCCATCTCGCTCTTAACAGCCCTGATCCGGTCCAGACTCGACTGGAATGTGACATAGTGCGGCAGTTTCAGGTGTTCCACGAAACCCATGGCATCGATGCCGTCGATATGGTATAGAACAAACTCCTGATCCTCAGCAGGCGTTTTCGGTTCGGGTGTCCGCATGGTTCCATCGAGTATCGACATTGAGATCGCCTTCTTCTCGTTCTGCCCGAATACCAGTCCGTATCCGAGGGAGAACCTGTTATCTGCGGTTATTTCGGTAGCACCAACTCCCGAGAGTATCCCTTCGCATTCCGTGACCAGCACATCGCCAACGCTCACATCGTTTCCGGTGTAGGGATGTTTTATGCGAAGTTGCACATATCCGACCCGGAGTTCGGCTATCGTCGGATGCACAGAGCCATAGCCGCGAAGCGAACTGTATGCGAGCGCAAGCATAGCACCGGTCTCGCCCCGTGCGAGTGTTTGCAGGCGTGCGGAACGTGGGGCAGGGAACCTGATGGACTCCCGGGTTATGTCACAAGGTTCATCGCGGGCATCGTCGCTGGTTTCATCGTCAGCAGATACGTCTTCGAGCAGACCATTGTCTCTAAGGAGCTCTGACACCTTCTTAAATTTCGGGATATCGGATTTTTCCGCTCCAAATCCACGATCAGAATCAACATCAGCATCATCTGCCACATCCCGTTCCTCAAAATCGAGGAGGCGCTCCGTATAATCGATCGATGGACCAAGGATCTGCCCGTCCGGTATCTCCTTAAACGCAGATGATATCCTGCGCAGCACGAACATATCCCCCGTGTCCGAAGTTTCAGAGTACCCAATCCTCGGAAGTGTTGACCGGTATGCGCGGATCAGGAATGATGCAGCGATTAAGTCGCCGTCTGACTGCCTGATCGCAAGAGCTGCAAGCTCTGGTGCATAGAGTCCACCTTCGCCCATCACCTGATCGGCAGAAAGCCGAAGCCGCCCCCTGATCTGCGGGACATTCACAGGAGGCGCACTGCGGAGCAAATCAACGAGTCTGCCCGCGTTCTTTATCGCTTCACTTCCCCCTTTAACAAGTACATAACCCAAGTTATATCACCTTCATAGTGGTTGATCTGGGGATGCATGCTATCCTGCCCGCGTTATCCGAGAAGATCAGATCAAGACCGAGCGGATAATCCTGCATCGCAAGAACATCCCCGATTTCAGTCTGTTCGATGCCGCTGACACCGATCCTGCGTTTATCTGCAATGCCAGGTCCTGAAAGTTCAAGCAGGATGTCCTCCCCGCCATATCCGATCGAATCGATGTCATAGATAACAGTTGCGCTCTCATCAGGATACTCAAGCGTGCCTACCCGTGCGCTCTGTATCAAGCCATGAGAAGATCCATCGTAGACCAGTATAAAGTCAGAATTCTCGAGTCTCGACTCTTTGCTTCCGGTATTTGTCTTTAGATACTCTGTTACCTGAGTCTGAGCCCCGCCCATAACATAGAAATTCACCTCATGGTCCAGAAGGGTCATGAGCAGGAGCAGAGGATGCCTGTTTGTGGCAGGGGTTTCGATCCTGATATCAGGAAGCGTGATGATGCGCCCGGGATTCGCCATTGCATCGAGAAGAGACCGGAATATCCTCTGGGAGTCAAATATCACATCAAATGCCGGGTCCCTCATGCCATCACCTCGAAATCCACTTTTGTGGTCGTAACATTTGCCCAGGTCTTCTGCAACTCTTCCTTAATCCTACCTTCCTCGCTTTCGAGCAGATCGATGATCTCTGGCACGAGAGGGTGCCCTGATTCGATCGCTGCATCCAGAATCGCACCTGCGAGCGCAGCTTCCGGATCCCTTCCCATAACCATGGCATAACCCAGTTCACTGCCAATTCTGACCTCTGCTTCGGTTACCAGCACCTCGCCGAGGTTGAAGACGCATTTCTCGGCAGTATCCCTAAAACGCATCATAATCATGCCAGAACTCGGTTTCTTGATCACCTCGACCGTGGTATCCGCAAGTATTTGCTCAGCGACCCCGCAGATCCGTTCGCTGCCAGCCCGTGCGATCAACTCAAATCGCTTATCCCTGTTCATTTCAGAACCTCTTCTCCGATTACGTGTGCCCTGATGGAATTGGATGCCCATTCAGAAAGCATAACTACAACAAATATTATGATAAGTATGGTTAGCATCTCATGGTATCGAAACAGCCTCATCGCCATGATCAGTTCAAACCCGATGCCGCCTGCACCGACAAGCCCGAGAACAATAGACGACCTGACATTGATATCGAACCGGTAGAGTGTGGATGCAACAAACGAAGGCGTAACCTGCGGAATCACCGCATAATATACCGCCTGGGGTTTGCCTGCTCCAACCGCCTCGACCGCTTCAACTGGTCCCGGATCCACCTCCTCAATCGCCTCGGCATACAGTTTCCCGAGCATCCCGACCGAATGGATTGCGAGTGCAAGGATACCTGGAACCGGACCCAAGCCCACTGCTGATACAAAGATCAGCGCAAAGACGATATCGGGTACTGTTCGTGTAAATGCAATAAAGCCCCTTGCAAGTACCTTCACAGGTTTTGACGGTGTGATGTTGTTTGCTGCAAGCAATGCCACCGGTACAGACAATGCAACCGCAAAAACGGTTCCCAAAAACGCCATCTGTATCGTCTCGATGGCAGGCTGTATCAGCGGCACAAATGTATCCCATGCAGGCGGGAACATGCACCCGATGAAGTTGCTGAGGTTTGGAACCCCCGCGATCAGATCTCTTATGGAAAACCCGGTACCTATTATGCTCCAGACAAAAAATAAAAGAAACAGAACAGGTACGACGTACCTATTCTTAAGCATCGTTACTCCCATAGATGACCTCGAAATCATCATCTGAAAGTCTCGCATCGCCGTCATAGACGATTATGCCGTCCCTGACCCCGAGAACCCGTGTGGCATACTTTTTTGCAAGTTCCGGCTGGTGCAGGACAGCAAGCGCACTGATGCCGTTATCGACTGAGATCGACCTGAGATGCTTCATCACAACCTCTGCCGTCGTCGGATCAAGGTTTGCGACAGGCTCATCGGCAAGCAGCAGACACGGATCCTGCACAATCGACCTGGCTATCGCAACACGCTGCTGTTCTCCGCCGCTCAAGGTTCCTGCCCTGCGGTCTGCCAGATCCGATATCCCAACCCGGTTTAAAGCTCTGTGCGCCATTTCTACGTCTTCATCTGCGAATCTGCGTATCAGACTCCGGATCGTACCGATCCCCCCGAGTTTTCCGATCAACACATTTTCGATGACCGACCGCCTCTTCACGAGGTTGAAACTCTGGAATATCATGCCGATCCGCCGTCTTACCTCCCTGATCTCGCCCGCATTGCTCTGTGTTATGTTCAGTGGATTTCCATTGTCGGTAAGCACTATCTCTCCACCGTCGGGAGTTGTAAGACGGTTTATGCACCGCAGAAGTATCGTTTTTCCAGTGCCGCTGAGTCCGAGTATTGCCACAAACTCACCCTCGCCAACACTGAAATTTATGTCCCGCAAGAGCAGCTTCCCGTTAGGGAGTCTCTTTCTGAGATGATCTACCGTTAACATGCAACTCCGGTCACTGTTTCAGATATATCCAAGCGACTTTCCGATTCCCCGCACGTATTCGTACGTGCTGTCATCGATCGCCACATACAGTTTGTTCTTCTCCCATTTGCTCTCAAACGCCTTCATCGCCTCGGGATCCTTCTCTGGCATATCAACAAACGCCTGCTGGATTCTCTTCTTCAGTGCCGGATCAAGATCGCCCCTCACTGCGATAGGCGACTTCGGGATCGGGTCAGATGTCCAGATCACGATGAGATCATCCGGGGTTGCCGCACCGCTCTCGATTAAGCGTTTGTACCCTATGTCGTACATAGCGCCCGCGTCCACATTCCCTGATTTCACGGCAAGACCTGATGCGTCATGCCCACCGGCAAACATGCACGTTTTGAAGTCCGTATCAGGATCGACCCCCATCGAGAGTAGATAGCCCCTCGGAATCAGGTTTCCTGATGTCGATGCAGGATCAACGAATGAAAACGTGATCTCACTTGCGTTAGCAAGCAGGTCATCGATGCAGGTTATGCCAGAATCAGGATGCGTGACGATGCAACTGTGGTATGTTGCGACATCTCCTGTTTCTGTGCCGCCAGTTACGATTGCTTCTGCTTCCGCCTGTTTTGCGGCTAATACGTACGAAAAAGGACCGAAGAATGCGACATCGATCTTGTCTGCGCGCATCGCCTCAATAACCGACGTATAGTCGGTGGCTGTGAATGTCTCGACCTTCATTCCGAGTTCGGTTTCCAGATACTCCTGCACCGGACCGAACTTCTTTAACATCTCGATCTGATCCTCTGTCGGGATAAGCCCTATTTTAAGTGTCCCTATCGTATCTTCATCAGATGTTTTCGCTTTTGAATCAATACACCCTGATGACGTTACACACAATACGACCAGCATGACAATCGCCACACTGATCCCAAATCTCTTTGCTAAAGTTCTGTTCATTTAGTTCTCCTTTTCGGTTACCCGAGTCGTATCGACGACCAGTTCCTGCTCACCGCCCGGAAGCACCCTGTAAATCCGCAGATCCCCTTCATCAATCTCTATCAGGTTGTAGCACTGCGTCGTCCTCGCCAGAGTCTTGTTTGAACATGCAGTCCCAGCATTTGCCACAAACATATCATTCAGCCGCCAGACCCACGGCACATGCCTGTGCCCACAGAGAACAAGATCAACACCGCACCTGTCGAGCAGTTCAAGCACATCGCCTGAATCCACAAGAATATGCTCCTCCCTGCCCGTCATCGGAACCGGGATCACGTGATGGTGGAGCGCAAAGACCTTGAAATCGTCCGTCTCAAAACTCTTCGCAATCCAGTCATACCTCTCCCTGCCAACATGCCCGTCATCGATGTCGGGCTGGGACGAATCCACCCCGACGACCGTGACACCGCCAAGGCAATGGCATGAGGACCGTGCTCCAAAGAGATCTTCGAAGAGCACGTACCCGACGCGTCTTGAGTCGTGATTTCCGGGAACAATCACCTTGTTTTCACAATCGATCCGGTCAATCAACTCTTTTGCATCTGCAAACTCCGGATAAATACCGTTCTGGGTCAGATCCCCTGTGACGACTACGATATCCGGAGATATCTCATTGACACTCTGCACCACGCTTTCCGCAACATCAGGAAGAAGGTGGGCGTCTGATACGTGGATATCCGAAAGATGCACGATCCGTATCACGTAAGTCACTCCGAGATCGGTATGAAGTGCACCTCAGAAACGATTCCTTGCCCCTCTCCCGAGAGCACAAAGTCGAGGAACGCCTGCTCATCAGCGTCTGGCTCCCCCTTTGTGATCATCCATAGCGTTCTCGAGATCGCATAATCGCCGCTCCGGATATTCTCGACTGTGGGCTCGGTGCCATCGAGGCTAACCGCCCTGATATCGGAGTTGACATACCCGAGAGACAGAAATCCGATGGCATGTTTATTTCCGGCAACGGTCGTCCGCGTCTTGCCATTCGAGTCCTGGATGATTGCATGGTCAGTGACCTCCTTTCCAATAGCCTTCAGAACCGCAGTCTCGAAGCAGTCTCTCGTCCCTGAGCCTTCCTCTCGAGATACCACCATGATCTCAGCGTCAATGCCTCCAACATCCGCCCAGTTCGTGGTCTCTCCTGTGTATATGCCCTGTATCTGCTCCATCGTGAGATCACTGATCTCGTTATCCGGATGGACTATGATTGCAACACCGTCCTTTGCGATGGCATGCGTCACAAGATCCGGGTAGCTCGCCCTCTCAGAGTCCTTCATGTCGCGGGATGCATCTCCGATGTTCACGGTTCCGTCAGCAACCGCCTTTACTCCGTGCGAGGAGCCGCCTCCGGACACGTATATCCGACTACCCGGATTATTCTCCATGAATAAGCGTGCACACTCCTCTGCTATCGGGAGAACCGTTGTCGATCCTGCGACCTGCAGTTTCGTTGCGTGTTCCTGTGTGTCCGCGTCTTTGTTGTCGATACAACCTGATCCGGCAAGCGTTGCCGCGATTGCTGCGATCAGGAGCGTTGCCACGATCGTACGTGGCAAAAATCTTCGTGATGTGTGTGGGTTTTCCATTTGGTGTATCACCGCGGTAATATGTGCAACCGCTGTATATGTAGTTTTTCCCAAGAAATATATAGATTTTATATAGTCTATATGGTCTGTATGTATGGTATGGATTTTGTTAACGATTTATGGCTGACTGTGCATTTGAGATGCAGCCGGAGGGTGTGCTGGTGCGATGAGTCCGGCAAATTATTATCTGTGAGCCCCCAAAACCTCATCATGGAAAGCAACCACGCGGACTTGCAGAAGAGCCAGACAGGTGCATCTGGAAAGGTGGCAGATATCCCCACTGCAGCGAAAATCATACGAGACCGCGGCGTCGTGATCTATCCGACCGAGACTGTGTACGGCATCGGCGCAGACGCACTATCAGGGACTGCGGTTAACAAGGTGTTTGCAATAAAGAAGCGATCCTCCCCGGTATCGCTTGCGGTATCCGGTTACGGGATGATCGAGGATGTTTCAATCTGCGATTCAGGTACGATGGAACTGATCCGAAAACTCCTGCCGGGTCCGATCACGGTGATCCTTAAGAAAAAGCCGGTCGTTCCTGACATCCTGACCGCGGGCTCTGACCGGGTCGGGATCAGGTATCCGGATCACGAGATAACGATCAGGCTGATCGATCTTTCAGGAACCCCGGTCACATCCACAAGCGCCAACCTG
>JAYEFK010000118.1:10035-23002 GCA_034658575.1 Methanobacteriota archaeon | reverse complement strand
ATGCATTTTGGATACATATTGTGGTTTTTGATCGTAGCTGTTCCGCTCTTCGCAGCGATCTTCACATGCATATACATCCAGCGCATTGACATGCGAAGCGTGGGTCTTAAAATCCCGTCACGCAGGGAGGTCCCGCTCACCTGTGGAATCATATTGCTCGCAATACCGGTTGGGTGGATGGAATATCATATCCTTGAACCAGAACTTATGATCGGCGCGCATGCGTCATGGGCAGTACCAATCCTGATCATCCTAATCTATACTGGCTTTTTCGAGGAACTCCTCTTTCGTGGGCTCTTACAGCACACATTCACAGAGGCGGTTGGTGGTATGCACGGGATTCTGATAGTCTCTGTGATCTTTGGCTTCCTCCATCTTGGAAACTCGTGGCTCGACTGCGTGCTTGCAGGAGGGGTCGGACTTATATTTGCACTCGTCGTAAGAAAGACCGGGTCGATATATGGCGTATTGATATCACATGGGGTTATCAACACCATGCTCTTCCTGGTCATGCCGTATCTCGCGCTTTCGGGGTGAGATGATCGCGCGCTTGTGTCGATGGCTGCGGCGGTGCTGCGCTTCGCATTGCGTGGGGGGTGTCTGTATAAAATTTTCAGATGCTGGTCTGCACAGGTTAAAGGATCACTGCATACTATCGTGCCATCGTCTGAAGATTGACGATGATAAAAGTGGATATCGGCAGGAATGCATACACTCCCAAATTTCATGTTGTGTTGGAATAACTCCATACAATTACCTCTAATGCTATCGATTTTGTTGATTTCAAACAAGAACAAGGAGTGCACCTCTGCATAGCATTTTTAAATAGTCGTCCATGACGGTAAAATTTCCGGGGCTGTCACATTACGTGGTGTCAGCTCGAAACTCCGGTTTTCTAAATATCTAAAACCTGCAACAGTTAACACCAGACTCAAATCGACAACACCTTCAAAATCACGCCAACACCAGATGCTTAGAGAACTCATCAAGAATATCCGGGATGGAACATTCGAATACGAGAGTAAATGTCCAGTAAAAACCAACTGGACACAATATGATCAGACGCAGATCTATGAGATGGATTACTGATCTGGTTTCGGCAAATCACGCTACGCCACACTTTCTACCCCGCAGTAATGTGACTTTCAAGAGCAAAGGAGATAGGGGGTGAGCTGACGTTAGCGGCGATGGGCTGGTCTTCGCTCGACGCTCTCATGATCCTGCAGGCGGCGGCTGAGATGGTAGAATTGTAGTTTGACCGTACCAGAGCATCACAACATCTCATTTCAGTCAATTGCCCACCCAGTAAAAGAATGCGGGATTTGTGATCGAAGACTGAACAGGTAGGCGGAGGTATTTTCATGCTGCGACTCGGGAGGTACGTTCCAGGGTGAATCAGACCAAAAACCCCTTCCCAATCGTGGTAAGATTCTCGCATCCGGATTTCGTTACCACAACCAGATCCTCTATCCTGATTCCGCCGATCTCATGGTCGTACAGCCCGGGCTCGATGGTGATCACATTCCCGGCTTTGAGCATCTCACCGCCGACGCCTATGTGTGGCTCCTCGTGGACATCCAGCCCGACTCCGTGCCCTGTCGAGTGGATGAAGAGTTCCCTGTACCCAGCATCCTCAAAGACGCCGCACGCTGCATCATGAACCTCCTCTCCCGATACCCCTGCCCGCACCATCCGAAGCGCGGCAGTCTGCGCATCCAGCACAGCCTCATACATCTCGGATAGCGCCCGCGGTGGGCTGCCTCGCGCAACCGTGCGAGTCATATCCGCGCAGTACCGCTCCATTTTAAGGCGGGGGAAGATATCGATCACGATGCTCTCGTCTGTGGATAACGTGCCTCTGCCGGCGTTGTGTGGGTCAGCTGCATCCTTCCCGCCTGCAACGATCGTCCCTTCTGATTCGCAGCCGCAGTCGATCAGGGTGCGTTCGATCACCGTCCTGACATGCTCTGCCGTCAATGGCTGGCAAGATCCGGAGTCTGTCAGGACGCCTCTTCTGATCCCTGCTCTCCGTATCAGATCGATTGCACTCTGCATGGCAGCTTCGCAGCAGATCTGTGATTTTTTGATCCATTCGATCTCTTCTCTGGTCTTTACGGATCGCAATTTTCTGATCGGACTCTGTATGGGGGTGATCTTGAATCCGTCACCTCTCAATTCGTCTGCAAGGAATACCGGGAAGTTATGCGGGACCACAACTTCGGTTACGCCCTCGTCGTGTAGCAGTTCTGATATGACCAGAGATTGTGCGCGGTCTCGCCCGTACCGTTTCAGTTTCTCGATTACGTGATAATCCGCGGTCGTGCGGATATCGCTGATCCGCGATTCCTCGCGGGCGCGACCAAGTTCCATCTCCGGCACCATGAGAATCTCCTCGTCTCTTGATCTCAAATATAAAAATTGATCTATTGCAAGGAACCGGGTCGCATAGTACAGGTCCTGGTTATGAACGCTGCTGTCGATCAGGAGGAATGGGGTGGGAGTCATGTTTCAAGCCTGATAAATAACCTCTTTTTAGCTAATTAAAACAGATTCACATATAAAACTTCTGCTTATCCGGTGGTGTCACCTTGGAAGGCGCAGGAGGGAGGGGGTTATATATTTATTACATGAACGACAAATGATTAAGCAAGGGGTAATAAGTGCCATGGAATCATTCGAGGACATATTCTCCCACGGAAGCGTGCTGTTGTACAGGCACAAGGAGAAGGCTCTACGAAACGGTTTATCAGGTGTGTCTGAGCACTCCTGTCGAGGGCGTGATCTGGGTCTGCTACAAACATCCTCCTGATACCGTCAGAGCACTTCAGTCCAGGTACGACTCAAAGGTTTACAAATTGACCAATAACACGTTGTTCATCGATATGATCAGCGGTGGAACCGACAGCAACGACGATGTGATCCACTGCTCGGACTCGGCAAACTATGACTGCATGCTCCATTCGATCTACAACGCAATCGGGGAATTTAGTAGATGTGTGGTCGTCTTCGATGACATGAAAGAAGCCATGTCGCACGATAGGTTCGGTAGATTCGTGAAGATGTCGAGAGGTGTGAACAATGATATCCAGCGAATGGAGTCTGTTTCGATTTATCTGGCTAGATCCGGCATATTTGACCCGAAGATTGAAAAGATTCTCGAAACATCGGTGAATGCAGTCATAGGACTGGAGGATATCGAAGAGACGATACCTGAAAGCATATTCGCCGCAAGTTGGGGTGATCTGACGCGGATCAGATGGCGCGACGTCTTTTCACTGAATGCGCCTGTCTTATACCTGCTGATACTATCGCTGTGCGTAGCCAACGTTATCTTAGCGATCACTCTGTCGATAGTAATATCCAGATCGTAGATCGCTCGATATCGAGGATAGGTATACTGATATCCGGTTTCAGGGTGTATAATCTCGCAGTATCGAGCCGTCACGGTTCAACAGGACGATGCGCACACCCGGAGCGTCTTCTTTTGCAGCGGCAAGCGTCCGGTCGATCCGTGCGTCATCCGGGTTCCGGTCGATTAATTCCTGGGTCGTGAGACTGCCTGATCCGCGCAATATATCAGGATCGATCCATTTCAGGATCAGTCCGGGAAGTCCGCAGACGATTACTTTGCTTTTGTCCTTTGCAGCATTGAGTCCTTCTGGAATCCTGTTCCCTACCATGACAATCGTGTAATCCGGAAACAACATATTCGAATACCTCATGCCGATGCGTCCGGTGGTCAGCACCACCCGCTCTGCCTGCTGTATCAGTTCATGCTTCGTCCCGAGTAGGTGCTCATTCCACAGCTCGACAAAACCCGTGGTTCCGAGTATCGATAACCCTCCGATGACCTCGACCCTGCTTCAGCGTCTCAAGAGCGATCTCCTCGCCTCCCGGAACAGAGATCAGAACGTCTGCACCTGAAAATAGCATCTATCTGCTGCTGGAGTGTGGTCTTCTCATCCGGCATCTCCGCCGCCGCAAGCCGCTTGTGCATATCGCAAAGAGCATGCCATTCAAAAAAATCCATTTCATCACCCAACCCCTCCTCTCCAAACTTTTTATATAACGTTTCCAAATCCATATTATATCTGGATTGTAACTACTCAGGTATGTTGATTGGTCTCCTGATTGCGATCCTGTACTTTCTGGCAAGAAAAATAACCGCGGAGGGCGCAGAGGAACGCAGAGAATTTAACCGTTTATACCCCCTCCGCGTCCCTCCGCGCACTCTGCGGTTAAATTCCCGGATTGGTTACAGTATGCCCCATGTCCCGGGTAGTCCCTGCATAGTGAAGTCCCCCGATAGTGGTTTAGGTACTTGAGTAGTTACTCTGGATTCAAATTTCTTCATGGAATCTTTCAATTCCTGTAATTAACGTTCCATTTTATCTGTTTTATACTGTATGAGTTTACCGAGCGTTTTATCAATCAACCCGTCATCCATGCCAGAATCTATCAATTTTTCCAGTGTTTGGATCTTATACATCGTCTCCATCATCGCCATACCTCCATGCTACATTTACATAAACATTCTACTAAGATGTTAGCATAGCATAAAAAACGGTGCTGGGGGAAGCCCATCCCCCCACACCTACGCACCGACCACAATCTCCCCTCCCCGCACCCCTGCACAAACCTCTGGATCATAATACGAGTACGCCCGGCTGTCAGGCACGATCGCCTTTACAGGGAAGAGCGCCCGCATCTTCATCTCAAACGAGAGTTTGACTCCTCGCGGCAGGTCAAGCACGTAGACGATAACCTTCCTGCCCGCGATCTCATAGCGTGTGATCGTGCCGCCAGCAACGAGTGCATCCAGACTCGCCGTTACCGGCGTAAACCCTGTGGGCACGGCAACATCCACGATCATCATGCCGGTTGCCGCTGCTCCTGTGTACATAACCCGCGTCTGCACGGTGATCACATCATCGACAGCAACATTGGTAGCATCGTACGTGACATTCAGTTGCAGGTCAGAAACCGGCGCAATCTCTGGAAGGATCACGTTAAACCGCTTTACCAGCTGATAGCCAACCTCGCCGGTTCCGGTAAGCACAAGTTTCACTTCTTTTGTGCCGTCAGGTACCCGGACGGTCTGGAGAACATCGAAGTTCCTGGCATCGATCTCGATTTCCTTGACAGTGCTTCCGTCGGCTGACACCGTCACTGTGGCGTCGATATCTCTTCCTTTGGTTGCTGCCGCTGTCATCAGTGCCTTAAGCGCCATAACCGTGTCCTGCGTCGAAGAGAATCCGCCAAGCGAGTTTCTCTGCGCCGAGATCCACTTGACTGCGTCGTTTGCAAGCGGATGCTTCGCATCGATCATAGCAAGCGCAGCGTACGATGTGATCTCGACGTTCCTGCTCGAAGGTGGATGACCGTACTTGAACGGGTAGGGGTCGCTGTCAGAATCCCCGACCGGATCTGCGTCGGATCCCCAGTAGACGCCGTTCTCATCCTCCTGCTTGAGCGTGATCAGTTTTTCAAGAGCGGCATCTGCATACTGGCTTTCAAGCTTCAAAAGTGCAACAGATGCGATCGCAAGCGGGTATGGATCGGTCTGCGCCTCAAGGTTCGCTTCGAGGTACGCCTGCGCTTCCTCGAGGACAGCCGGATCCGCAGCCCCATAATCAGCGAGTGCGATCGCAACGAAACCGGTGAGAGCGTACCGCCCCTCCATTCCGCCTATCATCTCCTGATGGCAGACGAAACCGACCGATTCCCATGAACCGTCCTTGCTCTGGCGCTCGCAGATCCAGTCCGATGCATCTGCGAGAACCGAGTCATCGATCGATGTCACGGCACGTGCGCCTGCAAACGAGTCGAGGACAAACGCAGTGAGCCAGAGGCTACCACCCTCGCGTCCACCCTCGCCGAATGTTGAGAACGAGCCGTCGTTGTGCCTGAATGTGAGCTGGCGCTGGTAGCCGGTTATGATGAAGAGTTCTGCCTTTGCCTGAACTTCGGGGTTGGTCTGGTCGGTCGCCTTGAGGTATCGCAGAACCTCGACATCTGGCGCAAACATGATCATATTCTGCTCGCCGCAGCCAAACGGCATGTTAAGGAGGCTATCCAAACCGTTTATCGTCTGCGCAACTATGCTTGGCGTGAAACTTACCAGAACAACTCCGGAATCATCAACGATTCCAGGAGGGAGTGCGGCATCGAGCGTGATGCTGCCTGTACCTGCATCCAGGTTTCCGTTCTCAACGATCTCCTGCCTCGTCCCCTCTGCCTCGACGATGATCTCTTTTCTCACGGCATCAGCCGTCGCTTTCGTCTGTGCCGCAATCTCGATTGCGTGGGTGCCGATCTCGGTCGGCGTGATCGTGAAACTCGCGTCTCCGACGCTGTTTGCGCCGACCGGCACGGTTACCACACGATCGCCGATGATCTCGAACCAGTCACCTGTCGAGAGCGTCAGTCTGACATCCTGCTCTGTATCGAGATAGTTATAGACTTGCACCCGGACCGGGAAGACCTCTCCGCGGGTCACAGCGTACGGCAGGTCTGGGTCGAGGAAGAACTCCTGAAATACTGTGATGCTGTCCTCTGATATCCCGATCCCATCTTCGGATGATGAGATCGCGTGGAGCCGCCACGTCGTGATGCTGTCAGGCGCAGTGAGGTCGATCTGTGCGCGACCATCGGCGTCTGTCAGTAGGTCGGGCATCCAGAGCCATGTTTCGGGGAAGAACTGGCGCACACGTTCAACCGTTGCAAGTTCACCGTCTGCCGTCGATGTTGGTACGGGAGTCGGCGCGGCTGCCGGTGCGGGCATCGCTTCTACTTGTGCTTCCTCGACCATCATATCCATCGCAACCACATTCCCAGCCCCGACACCTTTCAGCATACCCCTCCCCTCCGGAACCGGCGTCTTCGGGATCTCAAAGGATGGCGATGCGAGCACCTGCATTCCGGCATCGTCCAGAATATCATACGTTCCTACCAATCTGTTTTCACGGTAGCCCCCGTACTCCGGATGAATCTCGATCTGCGGCTCCATAAACCGCTTCTCCAGTTCATCAAAGACCTGTTTGAGATTGAGCCTGCCGGCACTCAGGGCATATACCGATTCGTCAACGATCGCAACGCCGATCATCGATCCCGTCCTCGCGTCAAAGTTCACGCGCACGGCATCCCCCGGAGCTACGGTATCGCTGCCAAACTCGCTCGTTAGATCAACACACGTCTCGAAACGGACATCAAACGGCAGAACGTCGGCAGAGACCTCGCTATCCGGATTGATCATGTATGCCACGATCTTTGCAGCCGGACTCATCTGCGGCGTGACCCGAACCGCAATCTCGTTTCTCTCGCTCGTTCCCGAGTACACGGTTCTGCCGTTTGCGAATATATCATAGAATACCGTGCCCGGATTGGTCGAGTGCACGGCAAAGGTTATCGTATCGCCGACATTGGGCACGCCATCGCTCGTCTGCGCGATATGGATGAAGCTTGCGCCCGGCGAGTACGCGGCATCGAGATTTACGCTCCGGCGCACGACAGCGTCGGCGTCAGCACCGCTTGTGTCGCGGCATGTCGCTTCGATGTACGCGCCTGTGCAGTTATCCGGGATCGTGTACGATAGGAGCGCGATCCCGTTTCTGGTCGTAACGGTATCGTCTTTCCCGGTTTCGGTGTAACCGGGTTCATGAAACGCTGCTGTGATCTCGACGGCTGTATCGATCGCGTTTCCGTCAGGGTCTTCTGTTACGACCAGCACCTCAAAAGAAAGTCCTGGCTTTACGGTGCTCGATTCAGGGATCAACTGGAGAATCGTGTCCGATTCCACGATCTTTAAGAGTTCTGTCGTGGTCTCGGTGTGATTTCCGGTATCCGTGACCGAGATGTTTAACATGAGACTCCCCTGCCCGCCTGCGCCATAAGTCCCTGCGATCCACCCGACTGCTGGCAGTTCGAACTCGGCAGAGCCGTTCTTAAGAATTGCGCTGTGCGTGGCATAAGTCTCCCACGTTCCGGTGTACCTGACCGCCTCGATCTCGACGGAACCATCGACCGGCTTACCGAAGAAGTAGTTTGCAGAAACTGTGCCTGCGATCGGATCAGAGACGAGGAACCAGTCCTCTCGGGTCTCAGTTTCGATCTCAAACTTCGGAAGCACGTAGCGCTCGACCTCGATATCCACCACAGACTTCGATTCGCCTGCCTCCGCCTTGATCTTCCACGTACCGAGATTCGGCTCGGTAGATAGCGGCAGATCGAACGCGGCTACGCCAAAAACGTTCGTCTCGAGCATCTCCCGAAAGACCTTGATCCCGTTAGCGTCCGCGATCTCCAGTTCGACAGAATCTTCGATTGGCTTTAGATTGTTGTTTAAAAGAAGGATTCTTCCGTGTACCGTCTGTCCCGGCTTGTAGATCGGCTTATCGGTCTCGATAAAGATCGGATTGCTCTTTGAGATGCGTACCGTTGCAATATATTCCTCACCTGTCCCGACCGGCTCTGCAATCAGGGAGTACGTGCCCTCCTCGACCTGTGGAGTCTCGAATCTTGCGACCGAGTGCCCGGACTTGCCTGTCGATGCGCGGACGAGAGGAATGATATTGTTGTCGCTATCTGAAAGCGTGTACGTAACGCACCGCTCCACTGGCTCGTGCGCATCCCCAAACGCAGACATGCTGATCGAACTCTCGCTCCCGACAAAGAGCGTTTTTGGCACAAGGATCAGGTAATTAGCATCCTCACCGGTTACGCCTTCGCCGCACGGTATGATTTCTACTGGTGCGGGCGAGTCTGGTTGCTTATGGTCGGTATCGATGCAGCCGGATGCGGCAAGCACTGCGATGCAGAGCAGGATATGGAAGATGTAGAAGGGTGTGGTTCGTTTCATGGTCAGTCACCTCATGAATTGGACGTTAATTAGATATTATTGCAGGATAATCGGATATATACTTTGCTTAAACTTCGAAATGAGTCGTAGTTATCGGATGTGGGACGAAACCCCTGACCGAGAACAAGTTCAAAAGATCGATTCCCACAATTGCGACGTGACCACCATTATACCAGAAAAACCTTTTATACGCACACGCATAATTCATCACGTAGTAAACGTAAAGAAAGGAGATGATTAATAATGCAAATGGCACCCCAGATGGGGTATGATCGTGCAATAACCGTATTTAGCCCGGACGGGAGACTTTTTCAGGTAGAATATGCAAGGGAGGCAGTGAAGCGGGGCACAACTGCGATAGGTATTAAAACAGAGGAAGGTGTTGTGCTGCTGGTTGATAAGCGGGTTGCGAGCCATTTACTGGTATCCGAATCGATCGAAAAGATTTTCCAGGTCGATCAGCATATCGGTGCGGCGACGTCAGGACTGGTTGCGGATGCGCGTGCACTTATCGACCGTGCGCGTGTCGAGGCGCAGGTTAACCGTGTGTATTACGACGAGCCGATCGGGATAGAGGTCCTTGCAAAGAAAATCTGCGACCACAAGCAGACGTATACCCAGTTTGGCGGTGTGCGCCCTTACGGAACCGCTCTTTTGATTGCGGGCGTGGATGACCACCGTGCAAGGTTATTCGAGACCGATCCGAGCGGTGCGCTGCTCGAATACAAGGCGACTGCCATCGGTGCTGGCAGGGCAAAGGTTATGGAGATCTTCGAGAGTGAGTATATGGATGATCTTGATATGGCGGGCGCAATCCGCCTTGGACTGAGAGCACTATACCAGGTCTCGGATACCACGTTCGATGTGAGCACGATTGAGGTCGGGCTTGTAGCTCTCACGGATCGGCAGTTCAAGAAACTCGAAGAGGATGAGCTTTCCGGATATGTCGATGAGGTCGTTGAGGCGTTTAAGGAGACCGAAGCGAAGGACGAGGACGATAGCGGGGATGAAAGTGAGTAGCCATGGTTACGCTTGATAACGCTATAACGGCACGGTTGAAACGTGGCGACAAGCACTTTGAGGTGATGGTCGATCCCGAACTTGCACTGTCGCTTCGCAAGGGCGAGGATGTGGATATAGCTGACATGCTTGCTGTTGAGGATGTCTTTGAGAATGCGAGCCGCGGCGATCACCCGAGTAAGGAGAGCGTGGAGGGGACATTCGAGACGACCGACATCTTCGTGATCGCCGAGCATATCGTGAAGCATGGAGAACTGCATCTCACAAAGGAGCAGCGGAAGCAGATCATCGAGGACAAGCGCAGGCAGGTGGTACGCATCATTGCACAGGGTGCGTTTAATCCGCAAACGAAGGCACCGCACCCGGTCTCGAGGATTGAGAAGGCGATGGAGGAGGCTGGTATCCATATCGATCCGATGAAGGGGATCGATGAACTGGTTAACAAGACGATGGATGCGATACGTCCGATCATCCCGATCAGGTTCGACACCGTTGAGATCGTTGTCAGGATTCCGGCAGATTACGCTGCAAAATCGTATGGAGATATTATGGGTTTTGGCGAACTGGTAAAAGAGGAGTGGCAGGCTGACGGGTCGTGGATCGGTGTTGTTAAGATTCCTGCAGGCATCCAACTTGATTTTTACGGTCTTGTGAACCGCCTCACAAAGGGCGGCGCGGAAACCAAACTTTTGAAATGAAAAAGGTAATGATATGGAAAGAAATATTGTGATTCCAGGGGACGTGGTGTCTGACAACATAAAGATGTCGGGCAGCGGCACGTACGTTCATGGTGACGAGGTGCGTGCATCGGTCTACGGACTCTTGAATATAGGAGAACGGTATATCAGTGTGATCCCGCTTGCAGGCAAGTACATTCCATACGCCAGCGACCGGGTGATAGGGATTATCACAGAGGTTGTGTATTCAAACTGGATCGTTGACATCAGCTCGCCTTACGAGGGATTGCTGCACATATCCCAATATCCGCGACGGATTGATTCCGAAAACATGAGCAGGTATCTCAAGGTCGGGGACTGTATATTAACGATGGTCGCGTCTGTTGATGCTGGCATGAAAGTAGAACTCACGCTTCGGGAGAAGGAACTCAGGGTTCTTTCCGATGGGCGCATCGTTACAATCAATCCGACAAAGATGCCGCGTGTGATCGGTCGTAACGGATCGATGATCCGACTGCTGAAGAGTGCGATCGGATGCAACATGTTTGTCGGGCAGAACGGGCGGATATGGATCAACGGAAGCGATGATTGCATCGATCTGGCAATCCAGACGGTCAAATATATCGAAGACAATGCGCACACACCAGGACTGACCGAGCGTGTGCAGGCATTCTTAAAAGCAAAGGAGAAGACGAGGTATGGTAAAGTGCATGAAAGTCGAAATGATGAGGAGTAATAATGAGTGAAAAACCAGAACATTTTATTGTAGATGGAAAGCGGCTCGATGGACGGAGTGTTGACGAGCTGCGACCGGTAAAAATCGAACTTAGTCCGCTTGATCGGGCTGATGGGTCCTGCTACCTTGAATGGGGACGTAATAAGATCATGGCTGCGGTGTATGGTCCAAGAGAGCTCCATCCGAGACACCGGCAGAATATGACCAAAGCGGTCGTGCAGTACAGGTACAACATGGCTGCATTCTCAGTGGATGACCGGATAAGACCGGGTCATAGCAGAAGAAGCATAGAGATCTCGAAGGTAGGCAGGGACGCATTCGAATACGTGGTATTCACAAAGTTTTTCCCGAAGACCGCAATTGATGTATTCGTAGAGGTGTTGCAGGCAGATGCCGGTACCAGAACCGCGGGCATCAATGCGGCATCACTGGCGCTTGCGGATGCAGGCATCCCGATGAGAGGTCTTGTCAGTGCATGTGCTGTCGGGAAGGTGGACGGCGAGATCGTGCTCGATCTGATGAAAGAGGAGGATAACTTCGGAGATGCGGATGTGCCGGTCGCCATGACTGCCGGCGGGAAGATCACGCATCTTCAGATGGACGGACACCTGACAAGAGATGAGTTTTACGAGGCACTCAAACTGGCTAAAACCGGATGCGATAAGGTATACAAGTTACAGCGTCAGGCACTTATAGAGAAGTACAGCGAGGAATATGCCGGGAATGCGGAAGGTGATGCAGATGAGTAACGATGTGATGGCAGAGATCCACCGTGACTACCTCTTCAATCTGGTACTCAAAGGTGAGCGGGATGATGGACGTGCATTCGATGAATTTCGGGACATATCCATCGAGACCGGCGTCGCAGGGATGGCAGAAGGTTCTGCTCTTGTGACGCTTGGGGATACGCAGATCCTGGTCGGCGTAAAGATCCAGCCGGGTGAGCCGTTTCCGGACACGCCGGACGTGGGCGTGATCATCACCAATACCGAACTGATCCCGATGGCATCTCCCGAATACGAGGCAGGTCCTCCGAGGGAAGGTGCAATAGAGATTGCAAGAGTTGTGGATCGCGGTATCCGGGAGTCAAAAGCGATCGATCTCGAAAAACTCTGCATGGTCAAAGGCGAGAAAGTCTGGATCATGTTCATCGACATCCATGTGCTGAATAACGGCGGCAACATCATCGATGCAGCATCCATTGGCAGCATCGCAGCACTGCTCAACACAACACTGCCCGCGGAAAGATATGGTCTCGGGGAGGATTCGCCGCTTCCTGTGAGGGATATTCCTGTTGCGGTCACTGCAATTGAGTTTGGCGGAGAACTGCTTCTCGATCCATCGCTTGATGAAGGGAAGCTGGCAGGAACCGTATACACAGTCATCACCAACTCCGATGGCAGCATCTCCGGGATGCAGAAGAGTGGCATGGAGCCGCTCACCATTGATCAGGTCATGAGAGCGGTCGACATGGCAGGGACTGCGGCAGCCAAGATACGGGAAAAATTCTTGGAGGTGTGAAAACTGCCCGCCACAGTTTTTGATCAAACTGGCAGGGACTGCGGCAGCCAAGATACGGGAAAAATTCTTGGAGGTGTGAAAACTGCCCGCCACAGTTTTTGATCAAACTTTTGTGAAAAGTTTGCGAGTAAAAGTGTCCGACATTCCGCTGCGCTC
>JAYEFK010000118.1:0-9935 GCA_034658575.1 Methanobacteriota archaeon | reverse complement strand
CGAGTAAAAGTGTCCGACATTCCGCTGCGCTCCAGTCGGACTTACGGAGGTATAACAAATGGTAAAACATACTAAAGGATGGAAAACGAGGTCCGCAGGCAGATTCGGTGTGCGGTATGGTAGGAACATCAGAAAGCGTGTCGCGGATATCGAAGAGAAGATGCATGATAAGCATAAATGCACCCAGTGCGGGTTTTCGTCTGTGCGCCGCATCGGCACCGGAATCTGGAAGTGCAGAAAGTGCGGGCACACCTTCGCAGGCGGCACGTATCTTCCGACCACGTCGATCGGGAAGACCGTTTCACGGACTGTGAAGCGTGCTATCGAGCAGAAAGCGCGAAATGCGGCGATGGAGGTCTGATGGGCTACCGCTGCGTCAACTGCAAGCAACCTGTTGAGATCGACTATGAATACCGCGGTGTCAGGTGCCCATACTGCGGGCAGCGCATCCTTATGAAGGAACGACCTGTGCAGATCAAGCGGGTTCCTGCCGAGTAATTTTTTAAAAAAAATTGAGTAAAAGAATGGACAGAGCAGAGTTTAGTTTCGATTTCGGCGAGGATGCGTCCACGATATACCGTGCGTTACTGCCGGAGACCAGAGAAGCGTTTTCGAGGAGCCGGGCAGCGCTGTCAGTGGATGGCAAAATGTTGCACCTCATCGTGGATGCCGGGGATATCGCTGCTCTGCGTGCCGCACTGAACACATGGCTCAGGCTGATCAAGGTTGCGTGCGAGATGGCAGAAATCCGGCACGGTCTGAAAATCAAGTGATTTATCATTGCAGAGGGAGCAGAGGATCGATTTAAAAACTCTGTACCCTCTGTGGTTAAATCCAGTGACTTTTACCGCTTGTGTGGGATCGATTTGGCACAACAGAAAAAGCGACATTTCCATAAATTCAAACCGTAAATGAGGAAATGAAGATGGGTTCAATGAAAGCTTACCGCGCTCTTAAAAAAGCAGGGATCGATTTCGTGACGAGCGTTCCCTGCGTCAATTTAGGAGGTCTGCTCGATCTGCTCGAATCCGATCCCGAGATTGTGCATATTCCGGTGACGAGAGAAGAGGAAGGTGTCGGGATATGTGCTGGCGCATACCTCGGAGGCGCGAACCCTGCGATCGTTATGCAGAACTCGGGTCTCGGAAACAGCACGGGTGCGCTCGCATCGTTAAGTTTGCTCTACCGGATGCCTTTGCTCATGGTCCTCAGCCACAGGGGCGATCTCGGCGAGCAGATATCAGCGCAGGTGCCGATGGGGCAGTTAACGCCCGGGCTGCTCGATAATCTTGGAATACCATGGTACTCGCCCGCTCATTCTGAGGTTGACCGGGTAATTCCGGGCGCATGGACGCTTGCAAAGGCAGCAGGGCTGCCTGTCGCGATTCTACTTGGCGAATCGTTCTGGGTTTGAAATTCGCGGCATTCGCCGTCATCAGTGAATGCGCAAGCAAATGCGCAGCCATCTCTTTTTCAGGCAGCAATCCTACACTTCACCTGTGGAGACCTACCCAACCACGATCCCGTTATCGGTGATCCGATAACCTGCCGACTCCTGCCTGAGTCCAGCCATCGCCTCGACGGTGATCGTCTCGGAATCGAGGTGGATGATGTTATCCACGCTTGCTTTCAGCATCGTCTCGATCTCGGTATCTGCTGTACCCTCTGTGTATGTGATGATGCCGGTTCCGCCTGCCATCTTGATCCGCATGATGTAGGACTTAAGCACCCTGATGACGAGGATCGGTGAGTTAAACGCAAATAGCGTGGTCGATGAGTCCAGGATCGACCTGAACGCCCTCGTCTGCTGGTAGATATCCTGCAACTGCTGGATGACCTTGCTTGCGATGTCGGTCGGATTCTGGGGCGAGGATACCACCATATTCTTAGTCTCCTTCTGCATCACGCCGACCGAACCTGATGCCGTATCGATCACATACAACTTCTTATCCAGGATATACTCACTGATGAACCAGTCAAAAACCATCATCTGCTGTTCGAGCTGGGACTGGGTATAGTCAGTCATCAGATACGAACATAGTTCGCCATCTGCTACCGCCTGACGCAGGAACTGGTAGCAGAATATGGACTTTCCGGTCTTTGGCGGACCATAGACGAGAGTCATCGTATTCTCTGGCAGTCCGCCGGTCAGTTCATCAAGTCCGGCGATCCCGGACACTATTTTTGGAATCATATCTCGTATATTAGGCTGAAAAGAGTATCCATAGCCTCACTAAGCCCCTTTCCATCCGTTGCAGAGACCGGAACGATAGGCACACCCTCCCAGAGCGCCATCTTCTTTTTGATCTCATCAGGCGACAACGCGTTTGGAAGGTCCTGCTTGTTGGCGATGATCACCTTTGGTATCGCCTCTGTGCGGCACATCCTGATCATATCTTTCGCCCGCACAAACGTCTCTGGCTTCGTCGAGTCGATCACGATGAAGGTGCCGATCGCCTCCCTTCCGAGCGGTTCAAGCAGGAGATCGAACCGCTCCTGACCTGGAGTTCCGAATACGTCGGCAGAGAAGCCTTTGTAGTCGATATGCCCGATATCAAGCCCGACAGTCGTTGGAAACAGTTCAAAGGTCTGCCGCTCCACTGAAACGGTATCCGGGGCGAGCGCATGGGTAAATGTCGTCTTTCCCGCGTTATACGGCCCAGTCACCAGCAGTTTCGGGATGAAGACACGGACTCCACCCGGCTCCAGAACCTCGAAGAATATCTTCGTCCCCGACGTCTCGATCCAGTTCGATTTCGCGATCGCAAATACCTTCCGGTAGATCACATTCTCTTCAACGCTGAAGAGTTTGACCTCGCAGTCAACAATTCCGGACAGTCGTTCAAGCATCACTTTTTTGTAGTTCCATTTCGTGAAGATGTAGATCATGTTCACATCGTTTGATCGTGCCACCTCGTTTAACCCTTCGATCATATCGAGGGTCGGGTCAACACCGATGGAATCGAGAAGCGTTGCAACATCCTCGATAACAGCAGTTCCCCCAGCTATGTCAGCGATAGCTTCTGCAACCACCTTCTCGCTCTCCCTAAAATCACCGATCTCATATTTTCCGATCGCTGGCATCCCCATCATCGGGGAGATGGAATCGACAAAGAATGTCTGACCCGAGTCGAGAGATGACCGCAGATCCCAGCCGTACCTGCGGAATACGTGCTCGATCTCGACCGGTGTTCTCGTGTTTGTGTATATGAAACTGATGTCCCCGTCGTTTCTCATGCGCTCCGCGATGATCTGGCATCCGAAGACCTCGGATGCGACACCCGGCATCGCTGTAAACAGCATCGATGTGCCGGCAGGCATTCCGCCGCCGAGCATCTTATCGAGCATCGGGATGTAGGTCTTACGTCTGCCCTCGGTCTCTTCCGCCATCTTTAGACCTCTTCAAGGATCTCCTGCACCTGTTTTGCCCTCACTTCGATCTCCATCATGATAAGCCCGAGTTGCGCGCCTGACTCTGCCAGTGCGATTAGAATCGCCTTCTCGCCGGCTGGCTGGAGCAGTATCGTACCCTGCTCGGTCTTTACGTGGATATCGCTCACCCCCCCGGTCCCCATCTGGGTGCTTGCAGTCTCTGCACTTGCCATGATCGTAGAGCAGAGCGCGGCAACGATCCGCTCGTTCATCTCAGGGGGCATGAGAGCCGTAATCAGTAATCCCTCCTTGGAGACGATGCCAGCCGCCTTGATCTGTCCGACTTCCCCGAATCTGGCAAGGACCGTGTCCAGTTTATCCTTCTTAGTATCAGGCATTTTGCTCACCTACTCGATTATTACTCATCACTCGATCAACTCAAAGGTTACCATGCAGTCCCCGAGTTCTGATGTTTCGTTGGTTATCTGTATCTGGAATTCCTCGCCAAATACCTTTCTGGCTGCCGATGCTGCATAAAATCCAGGAGGGCAGAGAACGCACGAAGTAATTCCTTTCTCGCGCAGATATTTAAGTGCGAGTGTGTTGATGCAGTTTTTTACACGGCACCGAACCTTCTTTCCATCGGTATCCGGAATACAGTGAATCTCATCCGCAACCTTGAGTCCGACAAGCATCTTTGCAAGATCTTCCATGAACTCCGGAATTGGTTTTCCGGGTTTAAACTCAATTCCAATATCTTTTTCGGTAGCAGTGATCAGATCGACGCCAACGAGCGGAACCATAGTGGTCTGCAAGATCGGCGCACCCGCTCCGAGCGTCTCCTTCAAAGCCCGCTCGAATGCATAAGAGATCGCGTTGTAGACGACATAATCTACCTTCTCTTTACGCCATTCTTCGGTCATGATCCCACCTCCTCTGTCATCGCACACTCTGTTATTTTACACTCATCTCCTGGCTTTAATTTCGCATAGCCTTCTCCTTTGGTACCCTTCACAACATCGATGGCGCCCCTCACAATTCCAGGTACCGGGCAGACCGTGGTCTCGAATGCATGTCCCCCGACCTTCTTCGGACAGACATTGCATTCCTTGATCGTAATCGTAACCAGACCATCGTCCTCGACGATCTCGTACTCGCCTCCGAACTCGAGTTCATCTGCTATTATCCCGATCAACTCCTTTACCGGGGTGTCCCTGGTAACCATGCCCTTACCAAGTAGGAGTTTGCCGATTTCGATGCCTATGTATGATGAGAAGAGGTTTGTCTGCTCCTGACTCGATTTCCCGAACAGTTCTCCGATCGCGGCTCCCAGGCCCATGAATGTGCGGTGCAGATACTCGATCTTGTTATTCATCAAATCCTCCTTGTATCTGGTTCTTGGTTGAACTGATGGATACATAAGCTTTTACCAATCATACACAAACATCTGCGACCACAATACAGGTGTATGCAGGGCAGTAGCCCTTCGACAACCCTTTCCTGAGATCGCAGGATAGTACGCTGCATCGCAAGCAGTTCGCCACACCCCGTCTTCCGGCACATTCGTAGATCGGGCATTCGCACCCTGCCACCTCTACAAGCAGAGGTTGTGATCTCTCACACCCCTGGCACCTGCCAGACTCCTTTGACAGACAGGCATAACATGCCAGCCCACAGGCTCCGATCTCGGATTCCCCGGTCACACCATCAACTCCTCTCTGACCATTTCATCTTCTGGCGCAATCACGAATACGCAAGCGTCTGCACCTTCCGCGATGCATTCGGTCTCAACACACTCGATATCCTCTCTTTCCGTAAGTGCTCTCATGAATCCCGCAAGGATTCCGCAGGAGTAATAGCACGCCTTCGACACGTCACCATGCCGCTTCCATGCCCACCCCTCAAATGCATCCCTGCATGTGACTGTGGCTCTCGCAGACCCGTAATCAATCTCACTGACCGTAAAATCCCCGAATCCAAGCTGTGTATAAGCATCCACGCAATCCCTAAAACCCCTGTCCGACCGGGTGATGCTGCCGGACTTCACTGCTCCGCGGACATAAGCGATGCCGCCCTCGATTGCGGCATTGTAGTAGACCGTGCCGGTTACAGGACCGATCAGCTGTTCGACCGCCTTTCTGATCCCGTAAAACCCCTGCTCGATGTCGGTGAGGCATGTCCGGGACCCTTCGACGTATATCCAGCCTCTGCTCCTGAATCTGATAAGATCGCATGATATTGCCATCAATTTTAATGATTGCTGCCTGTCGTAATTAAGGTTTGGGACTTCGGTATTAGACTCTTTGATTCCTTCTGATAGGTTGAAAAATAGGACACCGACCGGGCAACACAGACACGGTTAGATTGGTAATTACACAGGTGGACGCGGATTACCAGTCTTTTGTACTGACAGGGGAACGTTGCATTCACTCCTGCACACTATACGAAAATCCACACTCGGGGCAGAAGTACATAATGATCTTTGCTCCTTTCTTGCTTTTTTTGATAGTCGTCTCCATCCATGTTCCGCATACTGTGCATTTGTGATCGTACAACGTGCGATTCCCATGATCCGCCATTAACGATCACCTTTCGTGGATAGCAGCCCTTTGACCAGCCCGAAACATCCGGTCAGCATCATATCGCCATGCGGTGCCGCGAACGTGACGTCATGCCTGCTCTCTTTCGCGATGTACCGGTTCGGTCCTGTAACGATCACCTGCGGCATGGTATCAGGAATTTCCTCGATGTAGCAACCATGCCCGCCGCTCTCGAAGATCTCCTCAAACGTCAGCGTCCCGTCCGCAAGTTTATCGACGTATGTATCAAGCGTCCCGATGTCCAGCTGTCTCGTATGGTGCTCGAATACGCCTGTTACGCGCTCATCCACGAGTATCGCACAGAGCGTGTGCCCGTTTCCGATATTGAGCACGATCTTTGGATCAGGCGAACCGTTTGCGCCGGGTATTGATGCTGTGTCGGTCACCGCCCCGAATATCGCTGCAGGTCCGGTGTCCATCAGGACGAGCTCGAAATCTGCAAGCGCCTCTGTAACAGCCTGCATCCGCGTGAGATATCCAGGGATAGTCTCCCTGCCATATACAAACGACTGTAGATCGCCGCCGGCACGTATCAGCCGTTTGAGATGCTCAAACCGGAAGATCCTGTTGCTTCCTGTGCTCTCGCCGTGATCCTGCACAGCAACCGCAAACGTCCCTGGCATCTCCATCCCGAACAATTCGAGCATCCCGCGGATCGCGGAGATGTCGATATCCGCAGTCTCGATACGGATCGCGCCGGAATCTGCCTCTGCACCATCTGGCATGACCGCCACCCCCAAACTGCGCACCCTGTCAAGATCGTCGTAAATCGTTTTTGCAGCCGTCTCTGTTGCGTAAACTTGCAACCCTGACTTCAGATGATCTTTTATTGCGCGAACGCACGGACCTCCGCCCATCGTAAATCCGTCCAGAAAGATATCTTTGCGTTGATTCGTTGCATCCCTGATGCGCTCTGCCACGATAACGGTCCGGGACGGAAGTATCATCTTAAAACACTGCTCAACGCTCTTTTCGTCATCGTAGACCAGCATATCCTGCGTTCCCGCACCAACATCGATCGCAATGCACTGCATAGATCAGTCAAACGAGATAGCGTCGTTGTCCATCAGCACTCGAAGATCTTCAAGGCTCATGCGACCAGTCGTCTTTAATTTTTCCACTGCAACTTTGCACTCTTCCGCACCACTCGTCTTCTGCCGATCCTTCAGCGCGTCGATGTGCGCGGAGAGTTCCTCCCGCATGCGTGGAACCGATGCCTTGTGCACATCAATCGATTTGCTTATGGGGTCGATGATGCGGTACTCATCCTTCAGCCGCGCATGGTACTGATTCGCCTCCTTGCGAACGGTATCCAGCTCCGAGTATATGCCAAGCAACTCGTCATGGTGTTGCTGCGATTCATCTGCAAGGCTCTGGACGGATTGGTGTATCTCATCGGCGGTATTGCGCAGTTCTTTTACCTGCTTGTACATAGGAACAAGTTCCGTGTGAATCTTATCCGCTTCCCTGCTCGCGTTCAGCCGCTTGCTGAGGTCTTTTAACCGCTCATAAGCACCTATTTCATGTTTCAGCGGGATATCTGCGTGAGTGAACACATACAATTCATGCGCATAAGCTTTTTCGAGACTTGTGGTGCGCATCCTCGCTATTGCATTGGATTTGTCGCGTTTGTCCTTCACCTGGTTCAATTGTTCCCACTTCTGGTTTATCTGATCATGTGCGTCCTTCCTGAGTTTTTTCAGATCAGCAATCTTCTGATTCGTCTCATCCCTATCCTTTCTGCAAACATTCGCCTTTTTTACACATTCTTTTACGTATGCATTCAGTTCATCACGTTTTTCTCGCAGTTTGGTTACCGTTCCCCGGTGCACTTTAATTTCACCGATGGATTTCCTTATTTCGGTATTTAAAGTATTTAGTTGGCGCTTAAGACCTTCGATATTACTTTTTAACTCCCTCTCAGTCATACTTTTAAGTTCACCGGATGGCTCAGTCATCACCACCACCTCCCGCCGTAATCCCTGCCTGCATCTCTCCCTGTTTACCTTCCCAGTAGCTAACCGCACTCTCGTGGCTCTTGATCCGGCTTTGAAGCCAGATGTGCCGTCCACGTGTCCCTTTCAACCGCTCGGCATATTCAATAAATGATCCATGATGCTCCTGGGACTTATCCGCAATGCCAACAAGTTTATTGTGGCATCCATCAGCCTCTTCCGTCATCTCTTTTATCTGTGTGGACAACTGTTTGATCTGTTCGCCGGTTTCGTCGGCAGGTCCGACATCATCCACCACTTCGATCTGCGCAGAGAGTTTTTTGATCTTATCGACGATCTCGCGCTCTTTCTGGATTCCCATGACCGTCGTCTGAAGTCTCCAGTCCAGTGCTTCGATCTCCTTCTGCAGCTGTGCCATCTCCTGCTCGTTCTTCCGCGTATCCCGGTTGATGTTGATCAGATCGAACATCTCGATCCTGGATTGCTTTATCTGGTGGTACAGCAGTTGTCGCTTCTCCTTTAGTTCAGCAACGCTTTCGTTGATCTCATCCCGCTCCCGCTTCTCCTCGCTGGACGATTCTTTGAGTTTCGATACATTGGAATCGATATCTACGAACTCACTCTTGTAGGTCTCGAGAAATTGCTTATGTTTCGCTATAACTGCATCTACTAACCCCATTTCATCCCGGATAGTAATATTTTCACTTGGAATCGTTACATCGGATGCTGTTTCGGTAATTTCGTCGTCTTGTACTATATCAAACACGTC
Organism: Methanobacteriota archaeon; assembly: GCA_034658575.1. Classification (GTDB taxonomy): domain Archaea; phylum Halobacteriota; class Methanosarcinia; order Methanosarcinales; family Methanogasteraceae; genus Methanogaster_A. Next base: position 1,239 of record JAYEFK010000118.1, on the reverse strand, counting down.
CTGTCCCATCTTATGTCTAAGGTGCCTGTGGCGAAGCCGGCATCGTCACCGTCTGTGCATGTGGCACACCATCGATTACAAGGATATTGTCTTCAGTTATAATACCATGTTCAATTGCATGCGCGATAGACCGCTTGCCCACAATATTTACGATTCCTGCATTTTCAAGAGCATTTCCGACATCGGGCAGGGATGCTATCTTGCCTTTATAGAAGAACTCAGAGATCTCCAGCGTTAACTTACCGTCGCTGAATGTCTGTCCGATCAACTCTTGATCGCATAATGCGACCAGTAGAGTTCCACCGGATATGTGAGTCTTGAGGTACGTGATAATATTCCCTCCGATGCGAATTAAACGCAGGCAATCGGTTATTTCTGTTGTCACGTCATGATATAAATACCTATGTCGTCAGCCGGGTTGTCGCCTTGCGCGGCGTGCTTACTTCCAGGTCATACAGCCCCGGGTCCCGTCCACCTCCACAAGATCGCCGTCGTGAAAGGTCGTGAACGGATCCTCTTCGAGACGGTCCACGAGCGGAATATCGGATATGATCGCGCCAACAGCAACGATCGTCTCGGATGCGAGGTTGATCATGGCGCACGGGGCTACACCGTTCTTCTTGAGACTGTAGATTATGTACGACCCAACAGTCGATCCTTTTCCGTATGGGAAGAGGAAAACACGGTCTGCAATCGAAACACCCTTCTTCGGATAGTCCTTCTCTATGATCTCCCCGGTATTCGGATCGATTCCACCAAGAAACGATATCGGCGTATCAGAGATCAGAATCTCGCCGGAAGCCACTCCTTTCGATACCGGATGCCCCGCAATCTCCATACTCGTGCCCGTACTGCTGCTCGTGCTCATAAATACTCCTCGATCAGACGCTTCGCCCACCTTAGTTTTTTCTTTTTAACATCATTTACATCCGGATCGTCGTAATCGAATCCGAAGAGCATTACACTTGCAGCACCAGATGCTTTTGCAAGGAATACGCACCGGTCCCCGTCCGTAAACCCGCCGAAGTTATAGATGCCATCGAACGGTTCTGCTTGGGTTGTGCCGAGCACCTTCCATGAGAGCAGCGGCACGACAGACTCCACCGCAGGGATATTGTCGCCGTGCGCATGAACCACCACGAAAGACCCTTTTCTGCTTGCAGAGATAATGTCCTCGATCGTTCCATCCAGATCGGTCACAATCACATCCGGAATCATCCGGTTCGCCATCAGGACGGT
>JAYEFK010000117.1:0-1555 GCA_034658575.1 Methanobacteriota archaeon | reverse complement strand
CGAACGGGAGCAGGATGTGGAGCACGAGCCATGGCACCTTCTCCTGCAGGTATGAGTACACGAGGAGCGAGGTTACGCCCCAGTAGAGCAAGAATATCATAAATATATTTCTCTTTTTTACATAATATATCCCGCCGGCAATCGCAAGCAAAGTGATCAGAAGTTCGTACCTGGCAAGGATCGGGAGATAGAACGCCCAGTGCCCACCGATGCGCTCGATTCTGTGCATCTCTGCCCAGTGGTTTATCGCGTCCGGTATCACCGATATTAGCGCATCCGGGTTTGTCAGGAAGTTTGTATAAAATAGCGCAAAGATGACAAAGGAGATCAGCGCAAACAAGAGCGCATCTACCGCCCTCATGGCGTTTATCTCTTTCCGGACTATAACGTATCCAAGCACGAATGCGAAAAAGATTCCTGCGATGATGTATGCGTTCTCCTTGGCGCAGATTGCGAGCGCGCCTGCAACGGCTCCTGTGCACACATATATCAGTCTCTGGCGGTAGCGTCCATGTTTCAGGTATTTTACGGCAGATACGACGAACAGTAGTGAAAAGAACGCGATATAGATGTCATTTCTGAAGAATCTCGAATAGTACAGGAACGATGGCGAGATTGCGATCATTGCTGCTGCGAATAGCGCGCCTGATTCCCAGAGTTGGTCGCGCAATAGGTATACCAGCACGATCAGCAGCACGCCAGCGGCAGCCGGGAGCAGCCGTGCTGTGAAATTGGAATCTCCGAAGAGTGTGAAGATTGCTGCTGTCGAGTAATATAGAAAGGGACCGTGATATGTCGGATCATAGTGGTACTCTCCGTTTTTGAATAATTTGTAGGTCAAATAGCCGTGTACGCCCTCATCGTGGTGGAAGACCCGATCATCGAGCGCGTAAAAGCGAAGTGCTGTGGCTAACAGGATGATTGCGAGGAATAGCAGGATATATCTGTTCTTCTGGTTCAATTGGGCACCTCTGCCATTTGCAGGATTATGAGCGCGTCGAGGGATGTGACCTGCCCGTCGCCACTGACATCAGCGACGATGAAGCGTTGTGAGTCGCACGAAGTGGAACCGCGGTCTGCAAATGCAAGCGCGATTGTGGCGTCGGCAGGGGTAATATAGTTGTCGCGGTTGGGGTCGCAACGTAGTGACAAGCCATGCACAGAAGGATCAAACAGAGATACCATGGATTGGGGCGCCATATCTCATCCGGTATGTATGCCCCACTATGTGCAGCTCCTTCAACGCCCCCCGATCCATTGCATGCATCTCGATATCTCTTAGCCTATCAACAACTCCTGGCGGATAATATCGCTCCCCGCATCCAGCACATACGCCTGCTATGACATTCTCCACCACAACGAAGTCATTTCCGATCCTCACCGTCTCACTGACCTCTCTTTCTTCAACTTTTCCACCGCATATCGCGCATTTTGATACAATCATTTAAACCCTCCTTCTGTAATCGTTCCATCTAATCACATCTGGTTCATAAGTTGTTATAATTATTGCTGCATCATCCTCCTTCGAGTACGCGAGAGACTGCATGTATCGGTC
>JAYEFK010000116.1:0-1563 GCA_034658575.1 Methanobacteriota archaeon | reverse complement strand
TTCAACGTCCCTGCCAGCAGTTGAACCGCCTTCCTGTTCAATGCCCTGAACCCTGATTGTGAGTCAGTGACAGCGCCACCCGCACCAGTCATACCATCCAGCACCGCTCTGCCGAACCTTCTGTAAACCGGCATCTGGCAGAATGCCCGGAAGCCAATGACAAGATCAGCATCATCGTTTGATATCGGTTCGAGCAGCCCCGGAATCTCCCCCGGATCATGCTGACCATCACCATCCAGCAGGACAAGAGCATCGAACCCGTGTTCGGCAGCGTACCCAAGCGAGGTCCTGACCGCCCTGCCCTTCCCCTTATTCACCCCATGCGAAACAACCACCGCACCCGCCGCTTCCGCCACCTCCACAGTATCATCGGTGGATCCGTCATCGACCACCAGCACCTCATCCACATACTTCCGCGCCTTCAATACGACCGATCCGATCGCCAGCCCCTCGTCATGGCACGGGATTGCTGCAAGTGTCTTCATGTTTCCACTCTCACAATGTAACCGGATACTTCTGTCATCTATTCTTTTACCCCTCCAATTTCCCCGAAATCCATCTCCAAATACGCATACCCCCAACCTTTAATCCGTAACGCAGGCATAATAACACATAGAAGACCCGGGCGCCCCCATCGTTGCTGGCTCGTGGGGATCGTAGCCTTTCATCATCCTGCGGCAGTTCTCGCTCCACATTTTGTTTCAGCTCCTCTGTACTATATTTATCAATATAAACTCTCGATGTAATTCCCCCCAGCATAGTCTGACTGCTGAACCCCATGAGCCCTCCATCTCTATTCTCGCATTCCATCATCACCTTCCATCCTCTTCATCCTATATAACCCCTCGTCCAAATCCTTCCGTACATCTTCGGCACACCATCCGGCAGGACAGGAGCATCGTGCGATCTGTGATCGGTAATGTGTGATCTGTAATCTGTGACACGTTACTCATCACCCGTTACTCATTACTGATGGCGCAGCCGTCGCGCCACCAGCACCTCAACCACGTACTTCCGCGCCTTCAATACGACCGACCCGATTCATCAGCCCCTCGTTATGACATGGGATTGCTGCAAGTGTTTTCATGTTCCTGCTCCTGCAATGTAACCGGATACTTCTGTCATTTATTCTTTTACCCCCCCCCCAATTTCCCCGAAATCCGTCTCCGGATACGCATGGTCCCAACCTTTAATCCGTAACGCAGGCATAATAACACATAGAAGACCCGGGCTCCCCCATCGTTGCTGGCTCGTGGGATCGTAGCCTTTCATCATCCTGCGACAATTCTCGCTCCGCATTTTTTCTAGCTCCTTGCGTACAACATTCACCTGAATATAGCTTCAACATCTTTTATCACCGTGTTATCTTTCTTCTCAATCTCTGTTATAATCTCCCGGACTTCACCTTTCGATTGCAGACCGGATTCCCATAATGACCTGAGTATGGAATACAGCCATATCGCCTCAACACCATTCTCCTCAGCAAACCTTAACGCAGCACCATCTATTGAAGAGAATATTTACCCTCTGTGCTTGCAAACACTTATCGCCTCCAATTCCCCC
>JAYEFK010000115.1:0-7284 GCA_034658575.1 Methanobacteriota archaeon | reverse complement strand
ATCGACCGGCTGCCAGATACGTATGGCGTCTTTTACATTAACCTGCGCGGACGGTTCATTACCGGTTATGAGGACTTCCTCAATGTATTGTTCGAGATCGATGAGGGTGGTGGGGGCGACAACGTCAGCGAGTATGCAACGTCGATCCTCAAGGATTTGAAGATACTCAGCGGAATCCCGATACCGATAAACCTGTTTGAACAGATATTTGAGAAGAAAGATAAAAGCAAAGACATGTTCAGATATATCGAGCGTTTCTTCATTGAAATGTCAGAAAAGCGCGTTCCTGTGCTGATAATCGATGAATTACAGGTGATCGGGGATATGAAGATCGATGGGAATCTGATTTACAAATTATTCAATTTCTTTGTGCGGCTCACGAAGGAGTTGCATCTGGCACACATATTCGTGATCACTTCTGATTCGCTCTTCCTCAAGCAAGTTTACAGCGAGGCGATGCTAACAGGGCGATGCGAGTATCTGCGGGTGGATGATTTTGATTACGAACAAACGATGGGGTTCCTGGATGGTTACGGATGGGGTGAGCAAGAGAAAGAGATTGCATGGCAGGGCGTTGGCGGAAAGCCAGTATCTCTTGTTAAACTGATCAATGCGAAAGTACGGGGGAAAAATGTTGAAGATGTGATCGGCAGCATGTTTATGCTCAGAACAGGCGAGATCGAGACTCGATTGAAGATCGTTAAGGAATTGGGCGATGAAATGGTGATAGGTGACAAACATTTCGATGTGCACCACGAAAAACTGGTCTCCGCCCTTAAGATGTTTACAATCCGTAATGCGGTTGGTGCTGATGAGATAGATGAGATATCGAAGAGATATCTGGTCAAAGAGAACATTCTCTTCGTGGACCCGCTTACGAAGATGATAAAGCCGCAATCACATCTGGATCTGCTTGCGATACAAGAGGTGGTTGGGGGCAACGTCAGGACTTGAGGCTATAGAATATCCCCCAGATCGAACGCATACACACCACCACTCCGCAACGTCTCCTTGTCCTCGATCTGTTTTGCGATTATCCCGTAATGCTCACGTCTCGCATCGTTGTGCCACCGGATCAGGTCGGATTTGCGATGCATGTCGTCCAGTATCCTTGCCACATCATGCCGCGATAGGTTACTCCATTTCACCACGCCTGCGAACAACTGCCTGGAGCCATCCGTATCAGCCCCGGTGGCAACGATATCGATTTCATCGCCACGATACCACCATGCTCCGCAATCGTCCGGTGAAAATCCAATGTCGAGCCTTTCCCGTCTGATAAGGTCACGTATCAGCTCTTCGAAGATGAATCCAAGGTATTGATTGTATTCCCTCTCTATTTTTGGTGTGATATCTATTTCAGCCTCGATATTGTTCTTATTCGGGAGCACAAACCTGAAATAGAACTTGAAGTAATTATCTTTTATCTTGTATAATGATCGCTTGGACTTGCCCGCGACGGTGGCAGGAAGTTCGGAATCAACGATCCCGACACGCCTTAAATTGTGGAGGTAGCGTGACAGCGCGCCTTTGTCGATACCGGTGGCGTTTGCGATCTCGGAAAGTTTTCTGTTTCCTTCTGCGATGGTTTTGAGGACGAACATGTAATTTCGCGGCTCTCTAAACTCTTCCCGGAGTAGAATGTCAGCCTCCTCGTATAGGAAGCTGCCTTTCGACAGGAAATTTGTGTGGAGATTCTCCAGGAAATCAAGATCGGGCGAGAACTTCAGAATGTACTCCGGGATGCTGTCGATGCATCCGTAGACTCGAATAAGCTCGTCGGTTGTGTATTTCGGGAAAAAATCCGCCAGATGCTCAAAGTTTAATTTATCGAGTCTCCACTGCCCGCTTCTTCTGCCATATAATGGGGATTTGTATCCAAGAACCTCTGTTTCCATCATCCCGATGCTGGAACCACTCAGTATAAGCATCACATCCAGTTTGCTCAGGTTCAGGTCCCATATTCTCTGGAAAAATGACGGTATGCTCCGGTTTAGCTTTATGAGGTATGGAAATTCATCGATTGCGACCACGATCCGCTCTTCGCCACGATACCACCTGAAAAACTCGTCGAACAACTCTTCGAACCCGCCGATTCTCAGTTTCATGAATGAGTCTTCTCCGAGGAAGTCCCCCATCTGCTGCTGCAACATCAGGATATTCTCGGATTCGCTGTATTCCACGGGCAGAAAGTAAATCCCTGCCTTGCCGTGGAGAAATTCTGTGATCAGACGGGTTTTACCGATCCTGCGCCGCCCGTATATTATTATGAATTCCGGTTTCCCGCTTTCGTACCTGCTGTTGAGATATACCAGTTCCCGATCACGGTTTATGAACCGTCCTGTAAATTGTTGATTCACAATCATTATGATTTACTGTCAACTACTTGAGCTTTTCCATCCCGAGTCTGTACAATCCCGAGTCTGTACTGACGCCGGATGGACTTGAGATGATCGGGAGGTGGGTTTCGATGGTCCGGGGTCATGATCCAAACTCCGCATAAGGTGACCGCCCCTGCCTGAGAAGACCTGACAAAGTATATGTAGAGTTCACGGCAATGATATATCGATGCTCAACAGAGATGAGGGAACCATTGCGGTCAGACTGGCGCGGTCAGCGATAAAAGCCCACCTCTCCGGAGAAGTTGTGGAAACCGGAAATCTGCCAGAGGTGTTTGGGGAGAAGCGAGGCGTATTTGTTACCTTGCACAAGAACGGTGACCTTCGCGGCTGCATCGGCTATCCGGAGCCGGTCATGCCGCTATCGGATGCGATTCCGGACTCTGCTGTGAGTGCTGCGGTGCGTGACCCGAGGTTTCCGCATGTCCGGTACGAGGAGATGGAAGAGATCGTCGTGGAGGTGACGATACTCACGCCTCCTGTAGAGATCGATGCGCTGCCTTCGGATATGCCGAAACATGTTGAAGTCGGAAGGCACGGGATCATCGTCAGAAAAGGTGTCTATCAGGGTCTGCTGCTGCCACAGGTGGCGACAGAATGGGGCTTTGACGCGGAGGAGTTTCTCAGCCAGACCTGTGTGAAGGCAGGGCTGCTACCTGATGCGTGGCTCACCGGCGCAGCGGTGTATTCCTTCGAGGGGCAGATCTTTACTGAACTCGAACCGGATGGTGAGGTCGTTAGCAAGGATTAGGGTCGTTATAGGGGATGCAAGAGATGCCCAACTTGAGGTGAAGGCGGAACTCTTCGATGATCTCTGCCATGAGACCATATCCACAATCCCTGGAGCGCTGCCGATAACAGGCATTGTGAGCAGATGGGGCGATGAGATATACTTCTCGACATCAGTGATTGCACCGGAAGAGAACCCGAAGGAACTCGTCGAGATCGGCGATCTCGGGTACTGGCTGCCGCAGAAAGCATTCCGCATCTTCTTTGGACCGACTCTGGCAAGCAAGGGCGATGAGATCCGCCCTGCAAGTTCGGTCAACGTCTTTGAGAGGATTGTCGGAGGTGCTACCGTTCTTAAGCGGGTTTCCGAAGGAGAGAGGATCGTAATCGATCGATAACATGTCAGGAATATTCGAGTTTCCGGTATTTACTGTTGCTCGGCTGCTGGAACTAAAAGCGCGGATACGAGCGCTGCTTCGAAGGACTGACGCGTAAAGATCATTCACGATTCCCGAATAGTGATCCGGGTAATCGCGACATTCTCCACAGGTCTGTCTCTGGAGTCGGTTTCTACCTGTGCAATCGCACGCACGACATCCATCCCGTCGATCACCCTGCCAAATACCGCATACTGCCCATCGAGCCGGGGTTGCGCTCCATCACAGATATAGAACTGGCTGGAGGCACTGTCCGGGTGCGCTGATCGCGCCATTGCAACCGCGCCATCGACATGAGTTAGCTCGGGATGAATCTCCAGCTTGATCGTCTTTCCAGAGCCGCCTGTGCCGTCGCCTTTCGGATCTCCGCCCTGAATCATGAAGTCGTCGATCACGCGGTGGAAGATCAGATCGTTATAGAATCCGCGGTTTGCCAGTTCGATGAAGTTTGAGGTGGTGTCCGGCGCCCGCGCTTCATAGAGTTCCACGGTCATCGTTCCCATGCTCGTATCGATATCAGCGATCCGGTTCTCTTGTTTCTTTTCATCCTCCACCATCACGCACCCGCTGGTGGCAAGGATCAGTGTCATTACAATGCAGATAATAAGTCGTTTATTCATACCGATCACTACATTTCTGCGTTTGTGGTATATAAGTGCTGTTATGGGTTCGTACCTCTTCGGGTCGTGCAACCAGTCTTTCAGTCGCCTGCACCATACCCGAAACGGTACTTCTGAAAATCAGAATGTCTTCGCTGGAAAATCCGATTGCACCGCCGGGTTGTTCGAGCTCACTTTTGTATAACTGACGAACATCTTATGTGATCGCAGAGCAAGGGTTGGCTGATGGACATCGAGGGATACGCAAAACGAGGGATCGCCAGGCACGACCCGGACCTCGAACAGAAACTTACCGACCGGATACTCGAGATCAAAGACATCCCCCTTAAGAGAGCGCGTGATATCGCCAGCGCAACGATTGTGGAAGCGCATGCCACGCTGCGCCCCTCAGGAGACATCCTCGCCCTGATCACGTCAGGGATCACAATGGGTGAGTTCGGTGTCGGGTCGCGGGGTGCCGGCGATTTTTATGCGCACGAGAAGATCGCTGAGGTGATCGGAAAGACCGATGCCATCGTCGATTCGTCACACCTCGATGATTCGGGCGTGGTGCGCATCCCCGGCAAGGGGGATCGTGACCAATACGTAGTTTTGAACATCGACGGCACCCACTCACGGTTAAGCGATTTTCCGTTCCTTGCAGGGTTTCATGTTGCCCGTGCCGCACTCCGGGACATCTATGTGATGGGCGCACTCCCTGTTGCGATGCTGTCAGACATCCACATAGCGGATGACGGCGATGTCGGGAAGATCTTCGATCACATCGCAGGCATATCAGCAGTCGCCGAACTGACGCACGTGCCGCTTGTAACCGGAAGCACGCTTCGGATCGGCGGCGACATGGTGATTGGGGATCGGATGACCGGCGGCGTTGGCGCTGTCGGGATCGCCAGCGATCTGACAGCACGCATCGATGCTGCGCCGGGCGATGCCATCCTGATGACAGAAGGCGCAGGAGGCGGCACGATCTCGACTGCTGCGCTCTATTACGGGATGCATGATGTCGTGGATGAGACGATCAACATCACATTCATAGAGGCGTGCGAGGCGCTCTTTGCAGCTGATCTCCCGGGAAGGATCCATGCGATGACCGATGTCACCAATGGCGGGGTACGCGGCGATGCCAAGGAGATATCAAGAACCGCCAGAGTGAAACTGGTCTTCTTTGAGGAGAAGATGCGAAAATTAGTGAATCCAAAAGTTCTTTCGATGCTTGAGTCGCTTGAGATCGATTATCTGGGGGTGTCTCTCGATGCGCTTCTCTTGATCGCGCCGCCTGACGCTGTAAGCGAGATTATGGACGTGATCCGGGGTGCAGGGGTCAGGATCGATGTGGTCGGTGAGGTATGCGAGGGCGAGGGCGCTGAACTGGTCATCGATGGCGAGGTCCGCGATTTCACGCCGCGATTTCGGGAGTCTGCATACACCCCGATCAAGAAGCTGGTCGGCGAGGCAGCGCCAGAGGATTACGAGCGGATGTGTGCGGCTGTTGACCATGCAGCAGCGGAGGCGGCGGAGAAGAGGGATCGGGTGGTGGCGAGAGTGCGAGGCGTGTAAACTCGTTTCTGGTGCAGATGCAGGTGCGGGTGTAAGAACGGCGGATACGAAAGTACTTATGTGAATGTCGGTTGTATGAATAGCCTAAATAGCGTCTGAAGGCGATTCTCATGATGCAGAAAAATAAGTTGATGGAACTGACCCCAGATAAATGGGGGCTGTCGTTTATCTGAACGAGCATGACGCAGTGGATTTGACCACGGTAAAACACTTTATGAATGAAATTGCAGAATCCAGATTGGAGCTTTCCAAAGATAACCTATCTGTCGCGGAGAAACTTCTAAAAACTGGTTTAAGCAACCGAACCGTGATTCACAAGTCGTATTATTCGATGTATCACGCTGCAAGGTCTGCTGTGTATGTGCAGATGCAGCTTGATGTCAAGGAGCATCGGTCACTGGTGGATAAGTTCAAAAAGCTGCTTATAAGGCAGTTTGGAGATAAAACGCTTGCTAAACAGATGAATGTTTGGAGATCAGAACGTATAGGGTGTGATTACTATCTGGGTGTGGAGATTGCAGAAGAGATGTGCGAATCTGCAATATCAGATGCCGTCATGATCGTTAACACCTGCAAAAATCTTGTGGAGGAATTTTAGATGGATAAAGAAGAAATCATAAGGATAATCAGGGATGAAGTTTCAAAGGAGTTTGGAACTGAAAGGATAAAGGAAATCAGGTCTTTTGGACCTCATGAAGGTGAAGATCTCGATGTGGTCGTTTATGTCGAGGGAGTCGATGGATATAAGGATGGAGCAGACGTTAACATGCGGCTGTTTGAAATGTTCTATGAGATGGATCTTGATATTCCGATTTCCATAGAACGGGCGAGAGAATCGGCGGGCGAGGAGGCTGCGGCATGACCCGCCTGCTGCTGGTGGCTGCGGCGCTCGTGGCGGTGCTTGCGGCGGCGGGTGTGGGCGCGGGTGCAACGTGGGATGTGTATCCGGGCGATTCGATTCAGGGTGCGATCGACGGCGCAGGGGCGGGAGATATGATTTGCGTGCATGCGGGGACATACATCGAGAACGTGAATGTGGATAAGCGGCTCACGCTGATCGGCGCGGATGTGGTGACGGTGCGGGCGGCGTGTGCGATGGATACGAAGATGTTTATGTAAGGTCGGTTGTATGGATAGCCCAAATAGCGTCTAAAAGTGATTTTAATGATGCAGAAAAATAAGTTGATGGAACTGACCCCAGATAAATGGGGGCTGCTCGTTTATCTGAACGAGCATGACGCAGTAGATTTGACCACGATAAAACGATTTATGACGGATATTGCAGAGTCCAGATTGGCGAGTGCAGAAGACAATCTCTCTGTTGCGGAGAAACTTCTTGAGATCGGTTTGAGCAACCGAACCGTGATTCACAAATCGTATTATTCGATGTATCATGCTGCAAGGTCTGCGGTGTATCTGCAGATGCAGATTGATGTCACGAGGCACAGATCACTGGTGGATAAGTTCAAAAAATTGCTTATAAGGAAGTTTGGAGACGAAACGCTTGCTAAGCAGATGAATGTTTGGAGAATGGATCGTATA
>JAYEFK010000114.1:0-1613 GCA_034658575.1 Methanobacteriota archaeon | reverse complement strand
GACGTCTTTCGCAAAGTCCGGTCTCACATTCTCGAATGCGTGCTTTGCAAGTTTCTTCCGATCACCAGTCACGAGATATATCGCTGGAATGATCTGATCGGTGTCCACGTTCTCTGAAAATCGCCATACTCTGCCTTTGATATATTTTTCCATCGCAGTCACCTCTCCAAAAGATCTTCAGGATCGGTTATCCGTCCGGTAACCGCGCTTGCTGCAACAACTGCCGGATTCGCAAGATAGACCTCTGAATCCGGATGCCCCATCCTGCCGATGAAGTTGCGGTTCGTGCTGCTGACGCACCGCTCACCCGCTGCAAGCACGCCCATGTAACCGCCGAGACATGCGCCGCACGTAGGTCCTGCGACATAAGCATCCGCATCCATGAATACCTTGAGAAGCCCCTCTCGCATAGCCTGCTCAAAAACGCTTTTGCTTGCCGGAACCACGATCATCCTGACATCCGGGTGCACACTCTTCCCCGCCCCTTTAAGCACCGCGGCTGCAGCACGCAGGTCCTCGATCCTGCCGTTGGTGCACGATCCGAGATATGCCTGATCGATCTGCACATCGATTTCGGATGCCGGGGTCACGTTCTCAGGAAGATGCGGCGTCGCAACCAGCGGCACGATCTCGGAAGCATCATATTCAAATGTATCCTCGTATTCCGCATCCTCGTCTGCGTAAACAGGCGAATACGCCCCGATGGCACGGTTCTTGAGATAATCGAAGACCGCCTCATCCGGCGGGATGATTCCGCACTTTGCGCCTGCCTCGATCGCCATGTTCGAGATCGTAATCCTGTCCGATAGGTGAAGCGACTCGATCGCAGAACCGTAAAACTCCATCGACTTGTAAAGAGAACCGGAAACCCCGACATCTCCGATAATGTGAAGAATGATGTCCTTTCCCATCACGTATTTGCCGAGTTCTCCGTCAACGACGAACTTCTGTGTCTCAGGTACCCTGAACCACAGTTCTCCTGTCGCCATTGCGGATGCGGCTTCTGATGAGCCGATACCTGTCGAGAGTGCGCCGAGTGCGCCGTAACTGCATGTATGTGAGTCTGCGCCCACGATCAGCCGTCCCGGTGCTGCAAATCCCTCTTCGATCATGATCTGGTGGCAGACGCCGCTCCTGCCGACATCGAAATGGTTCGGGGTCCCGAATCTTTTAGCAAACTCGCGCATCGACTTTGCCTGCTCTGCCGATGCCACATCCTTGTTCGGCACGTAATGATCCTGGATCAGCACCGTCTTCTCAGTGATCGGCGTGGCATCGAACTCTTCGAAGACCTCGAACGCAGGAAGCCCGGTCACGTCGTTTACCATGACATAATCGATCTTTGCGTCCACGATCTCTTTTGGCGATACGCTATCTTTGCCCGCGTGTGCTGCAAGGATCTTTTCAGCGATGGTCATTCCCATGATTCTGGTGTTGGCGGCGATTGGATAAAAAGATAGATGTCGGTTGTGCTGGCTGGCGAGCGGATCGTGACGCCGCTTTCGAGGCGGAAGATGATCGTAGAATTGTGTTCGGAGTAATCTCCTTGCCGGATGTGGAAAGAACTGTTGATGTTCAAGGTATTCCCATCAACTATAAATTATGACCGTACC